>JAGCSL010000025.1 GCA_017964115.1 Candidatus Saccharimonadota bacterium | reverse complement strand
TCTTCTCCATTAAGGGTCGTGGTACTGTTGCTACTGGTCGTATCGAACAGGGTACTGTCCACATCAACGACGAAATCGAAATTGTCGGTCTTAAAGACACTCAGAAATCCGTCGTTACCGGTATCGAGGCTTTCCACAAGACTCTCGACCAAGGTCAAGCTGGCGATAACGCTGGTCTTCTCCTCCGCGGTATTGAGCGCGATCAAATTGAGCGTGGTCAGGTTATTGCTGCTCCAGGTAGCATCACCCCACACACCGAATTCGAAGGTCAAGTTTACATCTTGAAGAAGGAAGAAGGCGGTCGCCATACTCCATTCTCCAATGGTTACAAGCCACAGTTCTACTTCCGCACCACCGATGTTACCGGTGAAGTTGAGCTCGACGACAAAGAAAAAATCGTCATGCCTGGTGATACCGTCACCTTCAAGGTTAAACTCAACGCTCCAATTGCTATGAACGACAATGACCGCTTCGCTATCCGCGAAGGTGGCCGCACCGTCGGTTCTGGCGTTGTTACCAAGATTGTTAAATAATTAACACTTGATATGAGAAATACCCCCTTTCCAGGGGGTATTTTGATGCTTTGTTCGATATTGGTTTGATGTAGGTTCAGAATGAGTCGGTCGGTATAATGTCGCCATTAATATACCAACCATAAAAGTAGTCCAGCGCAAAATCCTGTTCCGGCAGCTGTCCGAAATAAATGCACACGACGTTATCCTCGACGTGAAGGCAAATCTCTGGAAGATGGTGCAAGGCGTTTTCGATCAGCGTTTCGTCGTAAACGAAGTTGTCTTTGTAGAAAACTACGCGACCGTCGAAATAATAACCACGACATAGAGAATTGAACTCATCTCTGTCAAGATTAAACATCTGGCAGAATTCGTAGTGGGATAAAGCGCTATTGCGCGGAAGGAACAGCAGTTCGTCGTTCAGGATTATAAAAGCGCGTCGATTGCGATGAAAATCGCGCGCGGAGTCGTCAGTTTCGTAACGATAGTCCATATAGGCCTCACCTCCAATCAGGAAAACAAAAAAGCATCTCAAGCTGCATAACTGTAGTTACTAGAGATAATTTAAGATATAATTAACAGATTGTCAACAGGGGTACGACGGTCTACTATTGATTAATTAGCCAAACTGTGATATAATAATAGAGTAGTCGTTGAACACGACCTTTTTTGTGTTCAATCAATGAAGTACATTGAAATTATCATGTCTTTCTAGAAAGGGAGGGTTTCATTATGAAAGAACAGTCTAAGCAAAGCCACGTCTACCTCCTCGGTCTGGCCGGGGGAAAAGGCACTCGCCTTTGGCCACTGAGCCATAAAGGGCACGAAAAACAGTTCTGCCCGTTGACCGAGGAGAACACATTCATTCAAGCAACTGTGCGCAGATTCTACAAGACGGGCGTTAAGCCCAACCACGTTTGTGCGGTCACTACCACCGATAGTCAGACTAAGCTGGCTGCGAGCCAGCTGGCGCCGCTGAGAGTGGTAGAGCCGAACGTATTCCAGATTCCGTCAACTTGCGGTTATCCTGGGGCGATGATCGAAGGCGCCAAGCTCATCTACGAAATGGATCCTGAAGCGATTATCATCAATACGCCCTGCGACCAGTTCATCGATGAGAATGAGAACTTCGAAAGCTTTATCGATTCCGTCAACGTAGCCATCGAATATGCCGCAGCCGATAAGCCGACTATCGTCGGTGTTAAGGTTCAGGATCTCGTTATGTTCATGGGTTGCGGCCATGCCGAATATGACCCGAACGACTCCGGCATCTGCAAGAAGGTTAAAGGTTTCGTCGAAAAGCCAAATGCGAAAATAGCCAAGCAGATGATGCGCAAGGACGAAAGCGTCTGCAACACCGGCATTAATGTCTGGAAGGCAAAAACACTTCTGGACGCCGTCAAAGGCATCGAATACGATGACGAAAACTTTGGCACCGCCGATTTGATGGAGCTTCTTGGTGACCTGTATGTTACCATCGGTGAGTTCCGTTGGCAAGATTGCGGTACATTGAAGTCGCTTTGGGAAGTATCCAAAAAGACACCCAATCATCGCAACGCCAGCCTGGGCGGCGGTTATATCGATCGCACTGATTGCCTCGGTTCGCTGTTTTACAGCGTTGAGGACATCGATCTTTATGCTACCGGCATCGAGGATGCTGCCGTGGTCGTAAACCCGATTGGTGAATACGTATACGTCGCCTGCGTCGCTCATGATGAGTGTCAGATGGTGCGAGAGCTGGCCGAACACTACGAAGCCAATGAGAAAATACTCCGCAATGATTATTCGATCAAGGCTAGGAATAACATTATCCTACCGAGTAATTTCTCTAAGTACCTTCGCGTTAGCTTCGTAGGCCTCGACGATCTCCAGGTTAATTCGCTTAGGCAGCCTGACGGCCATATCATCATCTCCGTGTCCAAGAAAAGGGACAGCGCTGTAGCAGCGTAAGATGTGGCAGTCAAAAATCCTCCTCTCGTACGAGAGGGGGATTTTTTGTGTTAAAATTAAAGTAGTTATGCCTAAAGGAGTGTGGAAATGAAAGTTTATGAAATTATCTTATTAGTCGTAGGTGTGATTCTTACGTTATGCGGATATATTTATAGCAAGGTTAAAACTCGCTCGAAAAAGGCTAAGATTCCAGAAGAATACTTAGAGTGCATTGGCATCTGTAAGAAGCATAACGAAAAAGACGGCAAATTTACCGCTCAATACGAAATCATGCATGACGGCAAGACTCTTAAATATGAAACACCGGCCGAAGAGTCCGAGGACAAGCTCAAGGCTGTCGATTCAATCGAAAAATTCTACGTTAACGAAGATAAGCCAAAAGACATTAAGACCGCAGCTGACTTTGGTGGTACAAAAGAGCTTGACGATAAAACTAAAAAGATTTGCTATACCGTGATGGGTATAGGATTAGCCTGTATCATTATCACTCTATTTATGGTGCTATTCTAATGGACGAGGACAATATCGTTTTCTTTATCTTTGGCGTATTTTTTGCAGGTATTGGTTTATTGATGCTAATCGCTAAAATAGTGGGTAGAGTTAAAACTAGGTCCAACTGCACCGAACGCGTCATGGCAACGTGTATTAGACTTGAGAAAATGTCTGACAACCCAGACTTGGATCCGGAGGAACGAGCAGAGATTGAGCAAGAAGAGGCGGAAGAACGAAAGGTGCAAATTGAAATTATGGCTACTTCCGCTCCTAGCCGCTTAAGCGCGGACGACAGTCAACAGGTGCATCCACTTGCGCCCGTCTATAAGATTATTATTAATGGCCAACAGCATGAATTAAGGAGCACTACTTATTCGTTCCCATGCACTACGCAGGTCGGCGATATGCGCGAGTTGTATGTAAACCCAAACAAACCATCTGAGTATTTTGATCCAAAAGAGCAACGTATGGCCCTGATAGAAATATTGGCCGCCATAGGCACCATCGGTATGGGCGTTCTATTTATGGTGGTCGGCCTCGGTCTCCTTGATTGACAAAATGGCTTAAGTTTGATATAATTTAAGATATAAATTAATTATTGTTTCGTAAAAACTCATCGACTACACGTCTAGATGTAATCTGAGGTTATACGAAAAGCGAAAGGAATCAAAAATGCCAGAAAAAGCAGAGGGTCTCAAGATCCGTATCCGCTTGAAAGCTTATGATCATCGCTTGATTGATCAAAGCGCCAAACAAATTGTCGACACCGCTATTCGTACCGGTGCACAGGTAAGTGGTCCAGTACCTCTTCCAACCAAACGCTCAACCTTTACTGTCGTTAAGAGCCCACACGTTTATAAGACCGGTGGTGAAGCTTTCGAAATGAAGGTCCATAAGCGCCTTATCGACGTTATCAACGCTACGCCAAAGACGATTGATGCATTGCAGAATCTCTCTTTGCCGGCCGGCGTCGATGCCGAAATCAAGATGTAATTATCTTTCAAAGAGCCACTCCGACAGGGGTGGTTTTTTGTCGTCTAGACAAATCCGTAAAATATGTTAAAATATATTGAAATTCTGCGAGAGGAGGGGTAAGAATGCAGACGGACCTTGAATATGGACAAGTTATTCTGAGTAAAATGGCGAAATATCCAGAACGTTTTATGAAGGCACAGCGCCTGCAGGAGGCCATCCCCTGCGTAAAGGAGCTCGACTTAGATCGAATTGAAGATCATCGACGTAAACTGGAGACTTTTGGCCGCGAGCTCAACGCTTATGCGGTCGCGACGAGCGCCGTAATTGCTAGCTATCAACGTATTATTGACGATGCGGAACGTGATTGCGCAAAGATTCAAGCGATGATTGATGGGGCCCCGAGCAACGTCAATCCGGTGCGAATCGAGATTCTGCAGACTAACATCGTGATAACTATGCAACTCGTAGTCGCCATTAAACAGCAGCAAGATGTTTTGCAACTTCAGATGGAGACAGTAGAGGAATCGCGCCGCGCAATCGCTTTGGCGAGAACGCAGATAAACGCAGCTCAGATTATTCGCCTGAATCGCGAACTTATGCAACGCGATCAGAAAATCCATCAAAAGAAATAGCGGGAGACTGTAAGGGCCTCCCGTTTGACTTTTCTAGAATAATGTGATAATATATAGAACTAATAATCCGCTCATGTAGTGGATTTTCGTAACTTTACACACGTAGTTACCAAAAAAGGAGGTGGGTGTAGTAATGGGAAATCGTTCCCGTGTAGCCGGTATCATCGGCGTACTCTTCAGCCTGTTGGTCAATGCGTTGGTACGATTAAACAGAGACGACATTATCATCAACTCGGGATACGGCAGATGGCGCACTTATAGCACCATCGCGACCATTCTTATGGTCGTATCCATTGTTGCGGTAATCGTAATCTTTGTCATATCACTACTGCGCTTTGCTCAACAGAAAAAGGCCGCAGCTAACGAGGCGCTTAGACAGCGCGAAAGTGAGCGGGCCGCCCAGTCGAAACGGAAACTCGAAGATCCAGAGGACGTACGGAAATACTTTCTTGAACTCTGGCGCGAATACCAGGATTCTCCGCGTCCGGGAGGAAAGGAGATGTCCAAGCGTGCTCGCGAAATCGCCGACCAGCTGCAAAAGATGAATGACTATCAGCAGCGACTCGAGAATCTACTCACCATTAACGACATCGGCGCCATGCAGAGCGCAAGAGAAATCTTGCAGCAACTCGAGGATGCCATATGTCGTGCCAGCAAGCTAGCAATCAACCAATATATAGCGACGGAAGACCCTGAAGCTTTCGTCGAGGCTGCCAAACTAGTTATCGCGTCCAATCAGCAGAAACTCGATGGAGTTGAGAAATACCTTACAACTCTGGCGGACTATGCTAGCAAACAGGATGGCGACATGGACGACGCTGAGGCGTCACTTGAACTTTACTGCCAACAGATGCGCAGTATGATTTCGGAGGGATAATGAATATGAAAAAGAGGATTTTTGCTGCCGTATTAACCATCTGCATGCTCATCGTTACACTTTCGCTCGCCGGGTGTGGAGGCGAAGAAGTTGTAACACACAACGACGCCAAGTCTGACGCGCTCAGCTATGAAGAAGCTGTTGTGGAGCTCGATACCTTCTACTCGAAGATCAAGCCCAAGACACGTGAAGCGCGTCTGGATGTAGGAATTGACGACAGCTCAGTTGCCTCAAGTTTGGCAAGTATTGACACTTTCCCGATTACCGTTAAGGGCAAGGGAGAGATCAATATCGAGATTGCCGCTGCAACCGAATTCTCAGCAAGTGCACCTGATGACTGGATCAATGTGGTAGCCGAACGGTTCAACCGCAGTGGCCAGACGATTAACGGAAAGACAGTAACTGTATCCGTACGCAAGATAACTTCAGGCGAAGTTGTGACATATATCACCGATGGCGAGTATCGCCCGGAGTGCTATATTCCGTCCAATGACGCATGGGGCCAGATGCTCGACGCTAAAGGTTACAAGACCATTACAGTCGCCGATCGTATTGCCGGCAATACAGCCGGAATTCTCATGAAAAAGACAACAAACGACAGTTTTGTCGCTAAGTACGGCGAGGTAAACGTCGAAAATGTGCTCCAGGCTGCTATCGCAGGCGATCTCGTTTTCGCGTACACGAATCCCTATACGTCATCGACGGGACTCAATATTCTGTCGGCGATGCTGTATTCGTTCGACAACGAAAATCCGCTGTCCGATACGGCTGCTAATAAGCTGATCGAATATCAGCTGAACGCACCGACCGCCGCCTATACAACGTCAGTTTTGAAGAACTCTGCTGCTAAGGGCATTATTGATGCCATGGTAATGGAGGAACAGGCGTACATTAATACGCCCGAACTGCGCGATTATGTTTTCACTCCGGCTGGAATCCGTCACGATCATCCGGTCTATACCTTCGAGTATGTGAGCGAGGAAGATAGGCAGGCCGTCAAACTCTTTGCGGACTACTGCCTGAGCAAGGAAAACCAGGATCTGGCTACAGAAAAGGGCTTCAATCGCCACGATGAATATGTTTCTCAGCCGAACGGTATGGATGGCAATGGCTATCTGGCCGCCCAGCGAGTCTGGAAGCAGAACAAGAATGGTGGCCGCCCGGTAGTTGCCGTCTTCGTAGCCGATATTAGCGGCTCAATGGATGGATCTAGAATCAACTCGCTCAAAGAGTCACTTCTCAATACGATGCAATATATCGACAGCTCGAACTATGTCGGACTCGTAAGTTACGACGACGAAGTGTTCATCAACCTGCCGATTCGTCAGTTTGACGATAAACAGCGCGCCTATTTCAGCGGCGCCGTCAAGGATCTGCAGACTGGCGGAAACACAGCAACATACGACGCTACATTGGTCGGTATGAAGATGCTGCTCGAGGCCGGCAAGGAGATTCCTGATGCTAAACTGATGCTCTTCGTGCTGAGTGATGGAGCCCAGAATTGCGGCTACAAACTCAATCGCGTGACGCCTATCGTGGGCGGATTGTCGATACCGGTCTATACGATTGGATACGAGATGTCCTCTGGCGATAAAGCCGAGCTTCAGAAGCTTTCGGCCGTTAATGAGGCTGCCTGCATCGATGCCGACGTCGAAGGAATCGTCAACGATCTTCGCAACCTGTTCAATGTCAACATGTAAGCAGTAACTGCGTAAACACACACGGGGCGCTCCCCTCAAGGAGCGCCCCTTTTTTATTGATTAGTGATAGAATACTAAAGGAGTGACAACTGGTTCTTTAAGGAGGTGTGATTTATGGCATTAATGCTAGATACTGAAGTAATACTCACGGCCGCTCTCCAAAACGACGACTCGGATAATGGCGTTAATTATTCGGATCTGCGTGCTTATTGTGATGAGCTGAAAAGGATCGTCTTTAGTCAAAGTGGACATAAGTGCGTATATTTCGGAGTGGACAAGGACAGTCTTCAGCGCTGCGTACGAGAAAATCCATATCAATTCTCTTTTCGAGGCGACAGGTATCATCAGGGTATTTTCTATTCGCCCGACCGTTTCGCAGAGCGGAATAACAAAGAAGTTAAACAAATGATCGAATCGGCAATCGCAAACATGCAAAAATTATCACAGTAACTCGTCAACCATATGGCGCCGTTGGGCGCCATTTATTAGTTATTCGGATTTTCGTAGGTTAATATTTCATCCTCGGGCCAAGTGTAGCTTTTTAGGCCATGTTCACGCGCGTGGGCAGAATTTTTATGTAGCTCTATCGTATCGACAGAAACACCATGCTCATTCGAAAAGCTAACCTCGCCAACGTCAAAACGCGCATCGGTTATCGCGGCCAAAGCAGCCATCCTATCTAGTTGCTCATCGTAGTTTAAGTCCGAACTTGTACGTTTCCCATCCATAAAGGTCGTCGCACCTTCTTCGAGAGTCGTTCGATATGGATGAAAACTGATCTTATCTATCAGACCCTTATTGCCGCCACTTTCGGCAAGCACTTCCGTAATAACGGCATTCAAATAACCTTCATCGAACATCGCCGTTCCAGCAATGGCTACCTCTACATTTGGAAAGCGTGCCTTAATGGCGCTAGCGACCTTTGCATACATGTGAGCGTACTTTATCGGATCGGCATGGTCGGCAAAATCTACCTTATCAAACATTAGAGAACCATCAAAGTTTTGAGTGTGCCTGTCTACGTTAGTCTCGTTTCCTAGCTCAATACAAAGTCCGGCTCCGTCAGTTTCTCTTAGCCCAAGCTGCTCGAGAAAACTAATACACATATCTGCATAAGCCTGAATTTCTTCTGGTGACTCGGGAGTATTTCCGCCGCGCTCTTCAGTGTAACTGTTTAAAACAACGCTCAATTCGCCAGGATTGTCGCCGGATCTGGATTTTTCGTACATTGCCGCAATCTGCGCAATGGCGTCCTCGTCTAGTGACGGCTCACCAGATTCTAATCCTGGGCGAAAGTGGTCAAGTGAAAAAGGAGATTGTGGGGCGAATGGGTGTACTCGAAAACTTGCTCCGTCAGGAATCTGGTCCATCATGCTGGCCATGTTTTCAATTTTGGCATCTTCTACTTGTCTGGCGTTTTCGTATCGACTTAATAATTCTTGCGTAGAGCCAAGGCCTAATTCATTGGCTAATTTTGCAAGTTCTATAGGATCGTCCTTAGTACTTTCAATACGTTCACCGACCTCTGATAATGCAGATTTTATAGCGGGGCTAACGATATGCTGATTCGTAAAGTTAAAACCAACATTTTCAGGGTTATCGATTATCTCCCGCAATTCCACCGCACGAATAGTGTCATAATCGGTCTCGGCGTGACTATATCGAAGCTCGCTTTCTTGCGATTCGGGGGCCGTATGCAGTTTTTCACTCATACCAAAATTATAACAAAAAATATCTCTGTAAAATGTTTGACAATTAGGGGTGACCTGTGGTAAAATTTACCACGTATATTATCAAAGTAACGGTCGCATTGGCGCAAGAGGTACTGGTCCGTCAGCCCGACGGAGACCACTCATAAGCCAATCGATTTTAATGGGAAAGGACGCCCACAGATGAAAATCATCCTCGGCACCAAGATTGGTATGACCCAGATCATCGGTGATGACGGTGTAGTTACCCCTGTAACTATCCTTCAAGCCGGCCCATGCACGGTGACTCAGACTAAG
>JAGCSL010000007.1 GCA_017964115.1 Candidatus Saccharimonadota bacterium | reverse complement strand
CGAGAACTTTAAGGCTGACATTAAATTCTCGAATTACGACGAAGCCGGTTCGGTATATATTCCGCTAACCATCATACGCGACGCGAAAGAACACTAACAGTATCAAGGAGAACACAACATGCCAGACGATAGCAACAGCCCAATTAATCCACAAGTACCAGACGTAGCGGGGCCTTTTCCAAACGAACCAATCCAACCCACGCCGCAACCTACAGCGCAGCCACAGCCAACACCCCAACCGCAGCCAACACCCCAACCACAACCCCAACCAATGGCGCAGCCTGATTATACAGACCCAGCTGACGGTCAGAATGCAAAAGCTGAGCAAGTCGTAGATACGATCGTAAATGTCGCCGACAAGTTCCGTCGAATTCGCATAATTGGGTCAATAATATCTTTCGTTGTCGTACTCGTTGTTATGGCTGTCTTTCTTCTTAATACCAAGCAAGAAATTAAGCAAGAAGTCGAACAACAAAAGGAAGAACAGGCTGCGCAGGAAGCCGAAAAAGAAGCTGCAGAGGAAAAACGCAAAGTATCATTTACGCTCGATGGAAAAACATTTTATGTCGGTACTACTTTCAAAAGAACTATTAATAGCGCAATCGAAAACGGACTAAAAGTAAGCTACCATAAAGACCTCTCAATTAACGCAAAGAAATATTTCATCGATGAAGACAACAAAGAAAAGAGCTTTAGCAGCTCCATTAATAGCTTTGGCGCATCATACGGCATGGTTATTTTAGCTATAGAGACAAGCGAAACGAATTTCGCTCATCTGTCCAGCATGCCAACAGACGGCGATGCTAAACTCGGAGATCTACGAGTCAGCGATCTCGATACTACCTTTCTTGCGAACAAGAATTTTAGCATAGATGGCAAAAAACTCATTCTGAGATCTACAACCTCCGACGAATATAAGGAACTGTTTGGGCAGCCTGTTTGCGAGGTCAAGAATTCTCAGTATTCGGGCGGAAAATCCAGCGTACAATCTGAATACTTTTCATATGTCCACACTATTAACGATATAAATATCGTTTCCGTCTTCAAAAAAGAAGGTAACACCCTAAATGATGCCTCGATTGACGTCGCTGGTATTTCACAAACGTATTGCTCGAAATAGACGAAATTACAACGTGATATAATTTAAGCATATGCAAGATTCAAATCCACCCATTAATCCAACCGTCGGCCCCGCTCCAGTACCGGCGTCGCCGATTCCAGAGCCAAATCCTGCACCGGTGACACCGCCTAGCGCTCCGCAAGAAACCCCCACCGACACGACTCCACCTAAAAAGACCAAAACCGGCCTCATTATCGGCATTATTGCAGTATTACTAATCGCAATTTTGGCGGTAGCTCTAGTTATCTTACTCAATAACAACAAGAAACCTGATGATAGCAAAAAAGAAGACGAAAGCAGCCAAGAGACCGATCAGAAAAACGAAACAAAAGGCGAAATCGCCGTAGAGATTAACGGCAAATCGGCCACAATTTCGAAGAATTTTCTCAAAACCGTCAAATCGTTCGTTAACGCCGGCTATCAGGTCGACTATATGTCACCCGATGACCTCGCCATGCATAGTGTTACTTCCGAAAATGTTGACACCGTATTTGGCGACGAAGTCGCTATCTATACAACTTTATCCATCGACGTAGCAGAGAAAAAAGACGACGAAGAAATTAGCGTTGCATCCATCGCCGGCTATTACACGGAATACGACTATGCGGGCGATGATGAAGAAAAAGTAAAAGTTGCTGATTTAGATACTCTTTATGTTTACCTTGAGCCCGCCGCGTTGAGCCTAAATGGCAAAAAACTCGATGCTAACACTGCCACTATCGAAGATATTCAAGCCACTTTTGGAAAATACGATAATTACGATACCGAAAACGATACCTATAGTTTTAACGACATTGACGGCTTTAGTTATGATTTTCCTATGGCTAGCGGCAAAATCAACTATATCGCCATTAGGCCGAAAAAATAATAACCAATAAACCTTATTTTCAGTGTTAAACTTATATTAAAGGAGTTTTTTGTGGCACAATTATATTTCCGCTACGGCGCCATGGGCTGCGGCAAAACCGCCCAATTATTACAAGTCGCTTTTAATTATGAAGATCGCGGACGTAAAGTCTGCGTTATTAAACCATCGACTGACACCAAGAATGGCACGAAGCTTTTGTCACGCATCGGCCTCGAACGCAATACGAATTTTTGTTTTAATCGCCGCACTAATCTCTATAACCGTATCAAAAAAGATTATCCCGACGTCGACTGCGTGCTGGTTGACGAAGCGCAATTCCTAACGCCGGCTCAGGCCGACCAACTTATGGAAGTCGTTGTTAAACTTGATATTACCGTCATAGCTTACGGTCTGCGTCTGAATTTTCGCCTCAAAGATGGCGGCTTCGAAGGCGCCACTAGACTCTTGCAAATCGCCCACCGTATCGAAGAAATCAAAACCATCTGCGATTGCGGTCGCAAGGCCACACTAAATACGCGCTGGCTTGACGGCAAGTTAGTTACCGACGGCCCAGACATCCTTATCGACGGAACTAGTAAAATTGAATATCGTGGCATCTGTCCACATTGTTACTATAAATACAAGGAGCAAAACTGATGTTTATTGTTATTGAAGGGCAAGATGCTACTGGTAAAGATACTCAAGCTGCCAAACTCGCCGATTATTTCCGCGTGCAAGGCAAAAATGTCGTCCATTATGCCGAATCTGGCACTGCCTCCACTAACGAATTCGTGAGCACCATCGCTAAGCTAAACTATGGCAGCGTCAACGATATCGACAAGCGCACTCGCGTCTTGTTGTATCTCGTCAACCGTTACGAGCAGTTCAAAAAATATGCCGAACCAGCCCTTAAAAACAATGATGTCGTTATCATTACGCGTTATTGGTATTCGACCTATATTTACGAAGGCTATGGCACCGGCGTCAGTCGCTCACTTATCACGCGTCTGCACAAAATCATCATGCCGGAACCATATTTCAAACCAGACAAAATCGTCATTTTAACGCTTTCTGACAAAGAACGACAAGCTCGTATGATATCTCAAGGCAAACGCACTAAAGAATTCTTTAAGTCTCAGGATGCCAAATACGGCAAAAAGCTCAATGACGCCTATCTAAAGGTCGCCAAAGAATTTAATGTGCCCACCATGGATACGTCTGGTACCGTCGATGAAGTATTTGAACGTCTGAAAAAGTTTTGGAGTATTTAAAAATGCACGAATCCTGGAAACCTATTCTGCAATCCGAGTTTAATCAGCCCTACTTTAAAGATCTTTCGCAATTCTTAACCCAGGCTTACGAGACCAAAACCATCTATCCACCCAAACAGCAAGTATTTTCCGCTTTCACAACCGATCTGAACAATATTAAGGTTGTTATTATCGGCCAGGATCCATATCACGGCCCACGTCAAGCCAACGGCCTAGCATTCTCGGTCCATAACGGCATTCAATTCCCGCCATCTTTGCGTAATATTTTCAAAGAAGTACACGACGATGTCG
>JAGCSL010000024.1 GCA_017964115.1 Candidatus Saccharimonadota bacterium | reverse complement strand
TGCCAATATAACCATCGCCATCATCACGGAATGACAGACGCAATTTCAATTGCATATCGATACGCCTATAGAGATCTTTGGCCGACTCAATTAATTCACCAAAGATATCTCCTACCTGTTCTTCCGTACAGAATACGTGCGAATCGTCCTGTGTAATAGCACGTACACGGCTTAGTCCGCCTAACTCACCCTTGCGCTCATCGCGATAAACCATCGTAGTCTCGAGGAACTTAACCGGTAATTCCTTATAAGAACGTGGTACGCTCGCGAAAATCTGGCTATGATGTGGGCAGTTCACTGGCTTAAGGGCTAGCTCATCACCACTTTCCGTACTCGTAAAGCGCAACATCTCTGGGAATTTTTCAAAATGTCCCGAAGTCTTATATAGATCAATATTGGCAATATGCGGAATGCAGACTTTCTGGTAACCGCAGCGCTCGCGATAGCTATTTGCCAAAGCACCCACCATATCGCGCAAAATCGTGCCCTTAGGCGTAAACAACGGCAAACCAGCGCCAACCAGCTCCGAATAGCAGAATAAGCCCAATTCTTTGCCAATCTTGCGATGGTCGCGCTTCTTGGCCTCTTCTTGCATCTTAAGGTATTCGTCGAGATCTTCTTTTTTCTCAAACGCGAGACCATAAATACGCGTCAACATTTCGCGCTTTTCGTCGCCACGCCAATAAGCGCCCGCAACCTTATCAAGTTTAAACACGCCCACTTCACCGGTATTATCTACGTGCGGACCACGACATAGATCCTCAAAATCACCTAACTTGTAGAAGGAAATCGTCTCATCTTCTGGCAAATCATTGATAAGCTCTTCCTTGAACTTCTGGCCATTATCTTTTGCCCACTTCAAGGCTTCCTTGCGGCTTCTTTCGCTGCGCTCAATCGGTAATTTTTGCGCAATTATTTTGCGCATCTCCTTTTCTATCTTCTTAAAATCATCCTCGGAAACCTTTTGTCCGCCGAAATCAATATCGTAATAGAAGCCATTGTCAATGGCTGGGCCAATTCCAAATTGAATTGTTGTTGTGCCAGCATACAAATTCTTAACCGCCGCAGCCATAATATGGCTAAGCGAATGACGCATTTTTTCTAAATCTTGTATATCTGACATCGCTGCCCTTTCTAAATTAGTTTTTTATATCTGTTATTTTACCATATTTTCCAAAAACCGCCATCATATACTTTATTGCTCTTTCCTCCGTACTTCTTGATTTTTTAAGCAAAATATGCTATAATAATGAAGTGGTACTATGTGTTTTCATAAAAACGCCACTTTAAACGAAAACATCGTTCTTTAGTAGTCGAAATGAAAGGGGGTGTATGAATATTGTTCATACCCAAACCTGAGGTCGTCTATGCCGCGGCCAAAACTATGGCGGACATTACGCTCCGCTTAAACACCGTCGAGATCGTTACTCCGCTGAATGCTCATGCGGAGAAGGACAAGTGGCTCAACGCCGCTCGGAAAGGAGTCTTCCGCAATCCAACGTTCACCTACGATTACGCTTTTCTGTCGAATATCGCGCAACTCGAGTCCGAACTCCTGTCAGCGCGCCATCAGTTACTAGACAACCTGAAACCGCAAGACTTAATTGATGAAATCCTTCTCGAAATCATCAATGATCGCATCGAAGATGCCCACGCTAGCATTAAACTGGCTCAAGCAATCCTTAATCGGGACGATGCAACTTCCGAGTATTACACTGCCAAGAAGTTCGGTCGCCCCAACGCTGTTCAGATTGCCGAAGCCGAAAGGCTAACTATGTTCGGTCACACTCTGGGCGTATATGAGCCTCTCTTCGACAAAGATCAGCGCAAAGCTCTTAAGGGTATGCGCTTCGATGCTACGCAAATCAGCGAACACTTCAGGAGAGCTATTGACTATTACGGCATTGAAGGCTGGATAATCGTAATCGACGAGCATGCTACCGCCATCGATGTCCGCAATAAGACCGCGAACGGTACACCATGCATTGTTATTCCGTCTAGCCGCGAGGTTAATGGCCTTAAGCTCCTTGAGCTCATCGGCCACGAAATCGAGTGCCACCTGCGCGATTCCGAGAATGCCGCTCAGCTCTTCCGAGATCTGATCGGATCAGATTCACCATTAATGCCGCTTGTTCCGTTACTCGCCAAGCCCGACGACGAAATGATGTACGAAGGCCACGCTAAGCTTTCTGACGTGCGTTTCAGCGGTAGCTCTGCGCTACCGAAGCCCTTCTACACTATCGCCCAGTATCGAGCGGTACAGAGGAACTCTTTCGCCGAAGTCGCCAATCATATTTATGAGCTCCAGCTCAATCTTGACCAAAGCGAATCTGCTGCCGTCAAAGGTGCTTGGCTTGCGACTTACCGTGCTCTTCGCGGCGTCACTGACACCAAGAATCCACACGGTTACACTTTCGGCAAAGATTATGGTTATCTGGCCGGATTCAGCATCGCACGCGACCTACAGCGTCGTAACTGGCTCGATTACGCCAGCTTACGCCTGATCGATTTGCAGCGCCTCAGCGCCTGCGCCGAACTCGATCATCCTAAGTATCCGTACAAGGATGCCGTCCAGTACGTTGCTTCCAGATTGATGTAAACCCCTATCGTTTAGTTCTTTGAAGCCGCTCGAACGCATTTTGTTCGGGCGGTTTTCTTTTTCCCCAAATTATGCTATATTATCTCTATCCGATGAATATGGGTTGCTAGCTCAGTTGGCTAGAGCGCCTCGTTTACACCGAGGAGGTCGGGGGTTCGAGCCCCTCGCGACCCACCATAATAAGAAAAATGCCCATAGGGTATTTTTTTGTTACTATTTGATCAAAAATATATCAAACTGGTTCAGCTTACCGTCTATCCTATCGGGCGTATCCAAAAGATCACGTAGCTCATGCACGTCATTTGTTCCAGCTTTGATATACTTCGAGTAATACCTAGACAACAAATCCACAAACTCCGCTACTTCAGTATTCGCACGCGGACGGAAGAATTCCGGCGTAAACTCCAAAAACACAGGAATATCTGCACGCGATAAAGTCTCCCCCGCACCCTTAATTACTTCAGGCTCAAAGCCTTCAGTGTCTATCCCAATATACTTTATGTCTTTCGGATCAATATTTCGCGCCACGACAAACTCATCTAGCGTTTCGATATCCGTAATATTATCTTTTCCTTCTAGCTCAGAGTCGTCATCCGAATACTCTACGTTTGCTAAACCGGTATTAAAACCCTTAAACTCAAAAGTCCCCTTCGCTACCCTAGCCCCCAAGGCCTTATTAACAAATTCATAAGCGTCGTCCGGCAAATCATTCAATAGCGCGTGTATCATCAACAAACGATAGTTATCTTGCACCGGCTCAAAAGCTACAAGCTTAACATTTTGATCAAACGCTTTATAAAACGATATACATGTCGTACCAATGTTCGCACCAATATCGAAGAAATATTTCATTTTTGTATCATCTATATCGTAATACTCGTGCGCTAATCGATTAAATTGCCGCAATGTGCCGATAGACCAAATTCTACCATTTATATATGAGCGTCGAATAATAAACCTATCCGAGGAGTGTCCAATAAGCGATACCCCATTAGCTGTATAGGTAAAATAATCATTCCCTGGCGTAACCGCATCAAAAATAATTTCGCGATCGTCTTGTTTCTTATTGTCTAAATGCACCTTCATATTATTTCGTATACTTCCAATACGGCTCATAGCCGTCGACTGGAGCAATATGGCTCTTAATAAAGTTTTTAACTTCCTCTTCGCTAGCTTTATCTTCGAATACTAATTTATATAATTCTGCATCATGATTATCTTTATTGCGCATTAATCCCGAAGAATAATATTGCTCCACCGCATCAATAATCGTGCTAATTTCCGGAATACTTCCTCCGTCCGGAATGATATCTAACACTTTCTCAGTCTTTGGACTTCTCTGTACCGAAATCGGATCGTAAAAGCTCCCCATTTCGTATTTAAAGATCTTGGCATACGGCCTTTGTAATATCGGGCCAGAGCTACTATATTTATAGTCGTTATACGGGTAGTGATAGTCTGAAATATACACCATTCTTTTGATTAATTCTTCAAACGAAGCGCTATTCTCCATATATTTGTCTGGTTTATAGTCAAATCCATATTTTAGCGAATAGTAAGTTGGCAGAAATTCATCCGTCGTAATAATCTTTGTATCGTCAACGTCTACGATAAAGGACGCGTCATTTGTATAGGACGATGTTACCGTAAAAATATATCCGTTATCATAGTCGCTTCTCACAAAACCATTCAGAGTGGACCCGGTGTCCCTCCTTACGTCAACAATTTTCCAGTCACCATTGCCGTATTTCTTTGTCAGATATTCAATCGCCAAGCGTCGCGCCGTACCTTCAGATGGTCGCTTTATTTTATAGACCACAAAACAGGAGATCGCGATAATCACCATTACCACAACGGCAATTACTATATTTTTATATCCAAATTGTTTTTTCTTCGTTTTGCTCATGCTAATTAAATCATAGCATGTTTGCCCCCACTACAGACCGCGTAGCAAACGTATTCATCTGTTGAGTAATCTTCAATTCTGCAGCTCTTAAGAATATCGCTAATCAAAATCTTGCGCAAATCCAACGACAAACCCACACCAAGCATCTTCACGTAGGCCTCTTTCAGCACCCAAGTATTAAGTAGCTCACCCCTATACGGATCTTCCCCTTCGCTCAAAATCCTTCGTCTCATTCGCTCATTAATACTGCGTCGTTTTTCAATATCTACCCCTATCTTTGAGTTGTGAATCCCCAAGCACCAATAGTTTTTACTGTGACTAATATTGAAATAATAGTCACCTACTGCCATCGGCTTGCCATAATCATTTCTCGCTAAATCACCGTATCTAATATTCAGGCCAGTTTCTTCCTTAAAATGCCGCTCAAAAAGCTTACTCGACATTTTATCTGCCCTCTCTACCCCTGTTTTTTCTATCAGAACCTTCATTCGCAAAATATTACTACCATTATACTGTATTTGTAGTACAATCAAGTTATGGCCAAATTAGATAACAGCCAAGCCAAAGAGTCAAAACTTTGGATGGTCGGCATGATTAGCGTAATTGTCGCAGTAGCCCTCCTCGTAGTAGTCGCAATTTTCGTCCAGCATCAAGAACTCACTTCTGAAACCGCTAACGCCACAAATAGTCAAGAAAGTTAAATACCCCAGATTTCCATCCGGGGTATTTTTTTGCGCCTTCCTTCCTTACATAGTTTCATCAAAAAATCGCCATTCGACGTGTTTGTCCATTGTATCCCCGAGCATTGCGAGAATCTGCATTAACTGCGCAGCACTAATCGAACCGCCCAGCTCAATGCAATTAAAATTCACGCCACGGTTATCGGCCAACATGTCGTATCCGATTGGTTTTTGCGGGTGATACATATTGTACGAGCGCAACGATATACTCAAATTCAATCGCGAGTTTTCCGCTATCCTCGTATCTTTGTCTGGCGACGCCAACATGCCAACCAGTGACAACCCAAAGTCGCCATTCCAGAGCGGCGTTGATACGCAAGTACATTTCTCCGTACGATCAATTTTTGGCTGCTGTTCTCCACCAAAAAATCGCAACATATCACTTAAATGCAAATGCCAAGCTCCGCCATTTCTCTCGACAAAACCCATCTGTGCCGCGAACTGAATCGCATCACTAGTACGACCGGCACAACTTCGCCATGCATAGCCATCCATAAGCAACCCCCCAATCCTGCATGGCTCCTCAAAGGAGCTAGTTTCCAAAACGCTAAAAACTACTTCTCTATAATAGCACCGTAAAGGTCGAAATATGCCGGTAAATTATCCTTATCATAAGTCGCCGCTCTACTCATTCGCACATACAGCGCAACCGTTAAAATTGCCCTCTTATAAGACAATTCTCGTTCCGGAAAGAAACTATAAATATAATCCGCGCCTAAACGCGTGAAAATCTCCACGTTCGATAATAATGCAAAATAGAAATCATACAAATAGTCCCCCACTAAAGGCATTGGATCGATTACGCGAATTTTTCCATTTTGCAATAAAAAGTTATGCGTGCCAAAATCGCCATGCAATAAATACTGTTCCGGGTTTTCAGAGCCCGCTACTTCTAGTGCTGACATTACTTTCTCTGTCGGCACATCTTGAATCGTTCTCCTAGCATATTCGATCTCATCTAACAAAAACGCTCGCCACGACACATGTTCTTCGTTCAGAAAGCCATATCCATCGTGTGGGTACTTCCGGTAACTACCTACAATCTGCCGAATTTGCTCTGTCGCCTCTTTTGCGTCTATCTCGTTACCATCATAGTGCTTGCCCTCTATAAACTCAAAACACAGATAACTTAAATCGTCACTGCTACACAATAAGTTCTGGAATACATTATTTGGATTCTCTTTCAAAAACTCTCTTTGCGTTTGTACGGTATTTAAATCGGTAATTTTTACTAGATATTTATCATCAATGCTAAAAACGGTCGCATCAGTCGCTCCATCGGTATAGAATTCATACTTTGCCGCACTCAAATTTACGCCAAGCTGACTTTCAATATCTTCAATAACTTCCTTTTTTCGTTCAGATTCCATGACTCTATTATATGATATGCTGTAATAAGAAAATCATACTTGACTTATTTTAAAAAATATTTTAAAATTCTAAAAGATACATCCCCGTGATGTATGGTTTTTTACTGTCCTTTGTTTTCTGTTTCAACGAAAGGGGTGATGAGTTTGAAAATTAGGAATATTGAAGTAGGTAACCGTATAGGTGAAGCTTCTAAATTCCGCATCTACCTCGGGACCATGGACGATCAGCGACCTGTAATCATGAAGGTTGCAAAGACATTCGAAGATGGCAGCATCCTTGCAGAGGAAGCTGGCAAATTCAATGTCTTGCGCGCTTTCAGCGAACAGGTAGCCGAATTCGAGAAGGCACAGAATGGCCATAGTTCTCGCTATGACCAGTTATTTGCCAATATCGTTACGTCATTCATGGAGCCATCCCAAGGAGACCGACGCATTAACGTGTTCGAAACACCTGACATAGACCTCAGTAAGTTAGTTCCCCTGACAAAGCTGCAGGCCGAAGTCGAAATCGACGTCCGTACCAGCATTTGGATCATTGGACGCCTCTTCAAGTTCTACGGCTTTTTCGAGCTGTTGGCCGAAAGTGGCGATAATCCAATTGTCCGTTACCCAGTCTTCTCGCCCGATGATTATCTCATCGGTCCGAAAGAACATCGCCTGATCTATTACAACTTTTCCAAGGACATTGCCGACGTGGTAGCTTTTGACTTCGTCAAAGCCATCGCAAAGTTTATCCTCGGTTGGGTTGTCGTGGGCGATGACACCGCCGAGCAGGAATATCTTGAACTGCTCAACCATTTCTCGGAACATGGTCGCACTTCGTTTGAAAAGGCGCACGAAGACCTCTATGCACTCGTTAGACGGCATTGGGGCATCCAGTACTACCCTTTTACTTACCGCGACCGCGACACATTTGCCTGGAAGACCATCAAGGAGGATTAATATGGGTCATCAAACTTTTTCAAGAGACAGCTATCGAAGCGCACGCCAGTCTTATGGCGTAACACAGGATACCGGAGTAACAAAAGCCGCAGAAGAGCGTGCCTACAGAACTGGGCAGCTCAGCGAGATTGTTGATCCGGCTATCAACCCGATTCGCTACTCGAAGATTCGTCTGAATCCGCACCAGAATCAGTGGATCGCAACACTCGGTTGTCCCATGGACATCGAGGTTAGCTGCGACACGACTGGCTCTATGGGCGGCGAAGTCGACACCGAGATGAGGGTTCTGCCCGATCTGTATGAAGCCGTTTCCAAGGTACTGCCCGGATATGATCCGCAGCTCTGTCTTGGTATTTTCGGCGACTGCGGAGACCGCTTCGTTATGTGTCGTCCCCAGTTCGAGATGGAAGCTCCCAAGATCGTTAACTATCTTAAGGAAATGGCCCCGCAGCGCGGCGGATGTGGCAACCACGGAGAAGATCCTCAGTACGCCATGTTTGCTCGCGCCTACCTGACTAATGCGTATACTAATCGCATTGGACTCAAGGGATACCATTTTATCGTCACCGACGAGCCTTATCACGATCATCTGAGAACATCGGAGATCGAACGCGTTTTCGGCGAGGATATTTTCAAGAATGAGCTTCAGGCCATCAAGAAAGAAGTCCCCTCCGTAAAGGCAATGGTCGACGTACTCAAGCAGCAGACGCATCAGTTCGTACTCGTTCTGAGCGATTACTATTATCGCGACACACTTGAGCTGTGGCGCGACCTCTGCGGCGAGAAATCCGTCATCGTCATCGATTCTACCAGTCAGCTGCCGGCAGTCATTTCTGCCATCATCGGCTTGACTGAAGGAACTCTCGATGTCACTGATCTGAAGAAACATCTCGGCGAACATGGCAACTCCAAGCTGATCGCTCAGCTTTCCAATACCGAGATCGGGGCGCAGGCCGCACTTCGGCATGCACTTCCCCACCCGGTACCCAAGGCGGGCGACATCTTCGCCAACAAGGGCGACGTCTGGCCGATTCAGCCCGGCGAAGCTACTGACGACAACTCTTCCGTCGAAGCGACAGATCACATTGAATATCTGTAAGACAGTAACTTAACAACCTGGTTTTACAAAACAGGAGGAGCGTATGCTTGAGCAAATCTACGTTGTTACCGACCTCGGTCCCGGTGACGGAGGCAAAGGTGGCATCGTGCATACTCTTGCGCATAATCATAGCGCTTCGGTTGTCATCAAGCGCGGTGGCGCGCAGGGATCTCATGGCATACGCACTTCCTATGGAGAAAAATTCAACTTCTCTCAATGGGGTTGCGGAACGCTTGATGGCATACCGACTTTTTTATCCGAGCAGATGGTGATTTCACCAGTTGGGCTCGAAAACGAGGCGGACGCCCTAAAGCATCTCGGAATATATGATCCGTTCGTTCTTCTCTCTTGCGACCCGTCCTGCATCTGCGCTACACCTTTCCATCGTATCTCTTCTCAACTTGAAGAATTATTACTTGGAAACAATCCGCGCGGAACCATCGGGACTGGCGTGGGACAAGCCTATCGTATGCATAATACTCTCGGCGAAGAATACACGATTCTCGCTTCCGAGCTTACAAATCGCAAGATTGTCCGCACTAAACTCCAACGGCAACTCGATTACTATAAAGAACGGTACGCCAAAGTCACTCCAAGTGACGGCTTGCCAGACGATACTGGACTTATCGCCGAAAATCTCGATCTCCTCTTTGATGATGGCTTCATTGCCTATATTCTCGATTTATTTGAAAATATTGGCAAAAAATTACATCTCGAGAGTCTGGACAAGATTATCCGCGACCACAATGGTACCGCTATTGTCGAATGTTCACACGGAGTTCTAACCGACGCGACAACAGGTTTAAAGCCTCACGTTAGCGCCATTCGAACTCTACCTAAGTTCACGAGCGAAATGCTCCGAGCATCCGGATATGACGGTCGTATTATTAATTACGCCGTCCACCGCGCCTACGAAATCAGACATGGTGCCGGCCCTATGCCGACCTATGACGCTGATTTCACGGCGCGGATGCTTCCGGGTAGCCATAAAGACACTAATCGTTGGCAAGGCGCTGTTCGCGCTGGCGCCCTCGATATCAATCTTTTACGCTATGCTCTTTCAACGAGTCACGAAACTACCTTTAATGGGCTCTGTTTAACGTGGTTCGATCAGATTCTCGCATGCGATCGTATTTGGCCACTATGTGTTAGTTATGAAAACGCACCGGTCGCTAACGAATCGTACACTGAGTTTCTTAATCGAGCTCGACCCATTACTGTCGATTTTTCCATAAAGAAGCCCATCAAAAAACAAGATCTCTTCGAATTTGTCGGAGTAATACTAGAAGGGCTACTTGATGTACCACTAAAAATGCTCTCAATTGGGCCAACGGAAACAGATAAAATCTGTTCGAATAAATAAAGGAGGATATCCCATGAGTGAAGACATGAAGAACATCGCCACTACCACAACCGATTCCACAACCGCAGCACCTGCCGCTCCTAGCGAAGTGCATGCGAAGCTTTCCGAATACGGCGTCGATGAAGCAATGATCGCGAAGATCACTGATGACCTTGGCGCTACTACCATCGACGATCTGGCTTCCCTGGAAGTATCCGATCTGACCGGAATTGGCATGAAGGTCGCCCCGGCACGCAGGCTGGTCAACAACCTGAAGTCCGCCGCGAAGCCCACTACCACACCGGCAGTAGCCGCTGCTGAAACTCGCGCTATTCAGAGCCAGTTCGAGGCTCTGCTTCCTTCCATCCCGACCGACGAATCCTGGCTGAACGCCCTCAAGACTGGTGGCGTTCTGAAGGTAGACGAATCTTCCTACATCGCTGCGATTCGCGCCGCCCTGGCCGATCGCGCCGGACTCTACGGTATCCCCGCTGCTCTTTCCGGAGCCATGGAGAAATATGCCGACGAGACCGATGAGCAGGTCGATCCGATGTTCTACACTCTGCGCAAGTCTCTGACTCGTCGCGCTTACGGCGACATCTTCGCCGCTATCGACGGGCTTGACGGCAGCTTCGTTACCGAAACGCGCCGCAAAGAGTTCCTGAGCCGCGTCCGCAACACGCTGTGGCCCGCCATTGCCGAAAGCTACAGAGCTCTCGATGGCTGGTATCAGACCTGGCGCGCCAGCTTCTCCGATCCGTCCATGCTGATTGCCGCCATTGGTGGCGGTTTCAGCGGTGGCGCCGCCGGTATGAGCATGATTACCCCGCCCGACACCGCAGCTCTGCATGATGCCGGAGACACGCTGGTCGACTCCATCAATCGCGTTTTCCGCGGAACTGGTGTTCAGATCGCAGCCGCTATGGCCTACGACGCAAATACTATCCGCAACACGCTCGAGGATCCTCGTCTTCCGAGCATGATCGGCGTGAAGAACCGCGAGATGATGCTGAAGAAGATCGGCGCCAATGTCAGCAGCAACTATGTCCGGCTCGAACAGAATCTGGTCAAGTACGTACTGGGCTTCGCCAAGCACGACACGATCACTTCTGATGTCGAGGTGAACTACTTCGTTGCACTGTGGCAGCTCGGTTCTCAGATCAATTGGAGCGAGCTCGGCGGCGCATCTGCTGGCACGACTGGCCTGACTGGCAAGAACGTTCTGTAAAACCAACAACACAACAGCACTTTTCCAATAAAAATTGGCCCCCCGGTTTCGGGGGGCCTTTTTCATGACCTTACAACCACACATATTTCGCATAAATCATCGTTGCGATTCGCCGGAACTCGTCGACATAGAACGGGCAATCACCCTCCATCACTAACGGAACGTCAAATCGATTTATTCCCGTAAACCTCGCGAATCCTTTATGCAGCAAACGGTATTGAATCAGGTCGCTCTCTAGTCGCTCAATCGCCTTTCTCTTCAAATTAGGACAATTGGCATATCGCGCCGAGTTTACATACGCATCCATCGTGCGTTTTGCAACCGAATCAAGACAATCCTCATCTACTGCTTTTCCGCCAAGCCAGATCATGTCGAAATAAACATGTGTAGCATGGGGATTTCCAGGATTCAGCATATTACTTTTCTCGAGCTCTTCTAGGCTGAATACGTCGAAGTCTGATTCTGCTGTGCCGTACCCTTTCAGCGAAGAACCGCCAACTAACACAATCTCTGTATCCTTAAGTTGCGCCTGGACTTCTTCAAGTCTCTCCAAGAAAGCCTCTACGTTTGCAGAAAAAGGCCCTTCGAGTCTCGCTTTAGGCGTTAATAGCTCCACAGGCCTATCCTGCTCCGCCAACCACTCCAAGCGTTTTTTCGATACATAAAGCGGCTCAATCTTTCTTCTTTCTGGCAGATGCGCCGTTTTCGAGACAAGCAAAGACAGTTCTTCTCTGCTCAGTATCTCTCGATCACGAATATAACCCCAAGTATCTTTAAAGCTTTGAAGTAGCACTTCATTTTCGCGACACTCATCCAGAATTTGCGCAATTTCTTGCATACAAATATAGCCCGATTCAAGTAACCATGGCGTCAGATGAGCACACTTTATCACGCGTTCTAATCCCCCATCAGGTCTCGCATCGAGTTCAAAGCAATCACCAAGATGGAAGTTCTCGCGCACATCACTAACGTCCAACAACCTATACCACGCATTTCGATACGCTTTCCGAAAACTCTCTGGAGCACCAGCTAAATACTGTAGCGGCAAATATAGCAAAATTCGTTCGGAGTCTCTTTCATTCAAGAGCTCTTCGCAGGCGCTATAATACCGTTCGCGTTCAAGCGATGTGCCGCAGGAATCCGAATGACTAACGCTCAAAAAACTACAAATATCTTCTGCTGCTTTCTTGCGTCTATTCGTTTCCGCATCGGCCGATTCGTACCTACGCTCTATGGTCGGTTTTAAATACCGAATCATGAAAAATCCCCCTTTCAGTCATATTAATGTACAATTATTATATATTATAACATAATAGACATAAATTGTCCATCAATACCTCTGAGACTCCACTCGCTACCCCTCTATATTTTTACCCACTTTAATGCTACAATTATAACTATCCTATGGGGTGTTAGCTCAGTTGGTAGAGCGACTGGTTCGCAATCAGTAGGTCAGGAGTTCGAATCTCCTACACTCCACCATTTCGAATATGACCACGTGGTCATTTTTTGAAGCCCTTGCGACTAAAACTCTTTCCGCGAATACGAGAGCTTGTAGTCTTCAAGCTTATACCCTACCTTCATCAATTCTTTTCGAACGCCCTCTTTTATCTCGTCATTAATCTTTTCAGAGCGACTCTTTATAATCAGACATAGCGAATTGCCACACTTTTCATCATAATCGTAATCAATCTGAATCGCATTACAATTCATTCTAGTTGCAGGTTTTCCGCATTGAGAAAACTTAATTGGCATTTTATTCTTAATCTGTATCTTTTTAATAAAGTCATCCGCTGAATCATCTTGGTCGGTCGAAAATCTTTCCTGCTTTTCGTTTGCCACTCCTCCGATGAAGCCATTAGCCGTCAATAAAATATTCAACGAATTAATGTTTTCTTTCTTTTCATAAAACGAATAATCGCCATTTGTCGGGTTCAAATAAGTCAAAATCTTATTCTGGCTATTAACATCCAACTGCAAATCTACCGTTTTACTATCAAAACCCTCCGCACTGATTATCGCTGTAATCTTTCCGGGGAAAAACCGATATGAGCCATTCTCGTAACTCTTCCCACCTATCGTAACAGTTGCATTTGTCGGAGCAACTTGGATTACCACTACCGCTGAACGTAAAGCGTTTATTATTCCAAAGACGGCAGCAACTACAACTACCCCAATGATCAAACCAATTATTAAGCCTTTATTTCTCATCAATCTTTACTCCTTGTCGTAAAAATTAACTAAATCTAGCACTTCGACCGGAACATTAGGAGAATTATACTTCGTTAATAGAATGTTTGGCACATCTACCAACTTCCATCCATCCCCATCTTTCTTTAAAACAACTCGATAAGCTAAATAGCCAATTTCCTTTAGCTGACTCACGCTATCAAACTTTTGAATAACCGTATAGTAATAGTCACCCGATTGTGCGCCCTTCGTAACCTTCTTATTCTTTACGGATTTGAAACCTGTTTCTAGATAAGACACGGGATCGCCTTCGCTGTTTTCATTGAATGTACTGTCAAATGGATTATCGATATCATTAAAAATGATTCGATACTGGCTAATCGAGTGCAATTTATCTAATCCTTTTAATACCTCCTGCGCAACTGAAGCGCCCAATATATCATTGTGCGTACCTAAGCCTACATAAATTTGAAAATCGTTATCTTTTAATTCGTAAGTAATACTATATTGACCGCTCGCCACATTCACCGGCAAATATTCTATAATGGGATAATCCGCTGTTAACCGCTTAAATGATTCTCGATAAGCGGTATGCGAATTCTTCTCCTTCATCTCTTCATATTTCGCTATTTCTTCACTATCTGCATCAGTCGGTAACAACACTCCGTTGATTGCTGCTGTGTATTTTGTAACATCAAGAGATGTTTCATTATAAATATATCCCCTCGCATAAGCCGAGATATTATACGCTCCCGGCTCAAGATATAAGGTTTTATTATTTACATTCTCACTCGAATGGTTAAGATACACGCTCGCGTCCTTAGGCAGATAGCTAACGACCACTTTAACCTTACCGTTATGGATTGCTATATTAAAGATATATAATCCCGCGGCTACAAGAAAAATACCCAAAAACACCGCTACAATTATTTTGAATTTTTTCGTTCTTACAATTTCGCTCCAATCTTCCATCGTTCTACCCTTCCTAATGATTCATATACGTAAAGTGCATATAGTCTCGATAATAGCCACTCCAATCACCGCCCCAATAGAAACCGTGATCTTTCCATATTTTCACTACTTCATCCGTAACCGAATATGGGTTTACTCCAGGTGCATAATTACCACTCGTATATGTTGCTGGGTTATCCGCCGAATTAACATCAATTGCCGTTCCATAAGAATGATGCGACAGACTTCCCGTACCGCTCGCCATCAGGCGGAATCCATACGCATAAGTATCGCCAGATTTAATCTTGAAGCCATTCACCCGCAACATGTCTTCGAATACGGCTCCATATTCGGCCGCAAGTTTAATATGAACGGTCAGATGCATCGTAGTCTGAGATCCACTTTCATTAATGATTGGAACCTCGATTGTAGTTAGATACTTTTGCATACCCGACTCGGTCGTTGGCGCACCGTCTGGGAATAACCAGTTCATTCTTTCCTCTAATGGAACTCTTGCCGCTTCGCCAACATTTGTAGCACCAACAGATCCATTACCGTCTGCGCAACTATTATATGAACCTTTATAATTTCCAAACGTCTTTACAATTGCCTGACCTTCTGGCGAATCAATGAATGCCTGCAAAGCGTCCACCGACCTCTTCATCCCCTCTATGTCGCTATAGCCAGGACCATTTATATCTCCCTGCACCCATGTTGGACCTAGTTTTACTAAGTACTCTTTTGCATCCGTAATACCGATAGCTTGATCATGATTTCCATTCAACAATGTTTCGCCATATTGCTGAAAACCTTCCCCCAAATCCTTCCCCTGTATCGTCGCCCCACCTTCGTAAGCATGATCTGGATCGCAACCATTCCCCCAAAAATTATTTTTACCACAAACCGATTCCGGATCTTCATAACGCATCTGTACTAAAATCGCAACATAAGGAGCGCCAACTGCCCTTCCTAACTGATAAGCCAAATCACCATAATTAGTTAACAATGTTTTCATAGACTGCTTATCACCATCGCTAAAAGTCGCTGGCGGAAAATCCGTATATTGTTTGTCGGCATTCTTAGCTTTTCTCACAGCGCTAAAATCTCGAGTTGCACTTCCATCTGATCCATCCGAAACCGGTTTATTCGTCGGCGTAGATGTAACTGCAGAAGAACTCGAACCGACAAAACGCATTGCATTATAGCCATTGTTTCCAGCATTATCCCAAGCATGTCGGTATCCAGCATATTCAGAGTTTGAAGCTTCCGCCACTTCCCCTTTCCCTAAATAGATAAAAGTATGCGTATAGGGGCCACCCGCATTCCAGCTTTCCAAGTCATTAATTAAAATATCTCCCGGCTTCAACCCCTCGTATCCACTATGAGAATAGCTCGTCACTTCCTTCCAGTTCGATGAATTTTTTAGATAATACGACAGACATCCTTGGCTTTCACAGATCAAGTGCGGATCAACGCTGCCGTCTGCGCGCTTATTGTCCGCGTTAAATGCAGCATCGACGCCACTCTTATAGATTGCTGCCGACACAAAGTTTGCGCAAGAATAGCATATTCCAACACCCTCTTTAGTCTTAGTGCATGCAGAACGAGTTATGAACCCTCCTCCCAATTCTCGCGCCAGTTTATTATAGGCGTCGGTCGCCGTATAATCGCCTAAATGCGAGCTATCCGGCCAAGCCAATTCAATTGCCGCTCGTGCAATTGCTTCACCACCGCCCGCGCCATTGCCTAACGCATCGTTTCCTAAACCCGAAACTCTATCACAGCCACCGAGATAAACAAATACCGCCAACGCGCCAATGTTATCCGACTTGCCCACCCAACTCGGCGTATATTCCTTGTAGGTGCAATAGCTATACTTTGGATTGTCATAGCGAATAACATCATAATCCTGCCACTTCATATTCATATATTGTTCGCTATACCCATTCATAACATAAGTTGTGTCCAAATAGGTCTTATTATTGCATTGGTAAATTTCACCCCCCTTATACGTAGCAAACGCTTTTCCAAAATCTTCCAATGTCGAAGTGTCCGCTTTTAGCGTTTCGACATCTGAAAACTCTTTCGCTAACGATATATACGATTCTGCCGCCTGTTTTGCATCCTCTAAAGGATCGGCAGATATCATATGCCCATCGGCATTTACATGTTCCGTAAGATCCTCGCCATTGAATATGGTTTTATTAGGATTCATCCCAGCTTCACGAAAATGTAGCGCAGCTAAAATTTGCCACGGTATACCAGTTTCTTTCTCCGCATACTCATAGCGCTCTTTATTTTGTTCCGCCTTTTCCTTAACTTTGGCAGCATCTAAAGTGGCTACCGTTTCTGCAGGCAAACTTCCATCGCATTTTAATCCACCACTACTAGAGCAATCGTCCGGATTGTAAATCATAATGTGGTTAGAAGAATATTTATCTTGGTACTCTTGCTTCAGAGCCCCGCACGCCTTATAAATACACAGGGCGCTAAATAAACACACGCAAACCGCAATTGCTAAAAATAGTTGTGTATTATTATGCTTTTTTCTGCTTGCCACCTGACTATTTACCTCACTTTTGGCGAACCGATAACTGGTTTAGAATTGCGTCTTCTTTTGAATCATAGTCAATCGTAACAGTCCCCGTGAAATTGCGGAATTTACCTTCATTCAATTCCATAATATAGGTATCTGCACCTGCAACGCACTCATGATATTCTATTGCCGTTGCCCACTTAGTTGGCTCCTGCTCTTCGGTCAACTCTTCTTGTTTGTCGACAATATACTTCACGTAATCCGTATCATACAAACAGGCGCCACTTCCGTTCGTTTTGCGCATTGCTGTCGACGAAGCGAGATATACAATCGCATCATCGTCATCATCCGTATCCTTTCTAATACTATATCCAGATTTACTAATCAGCTTATCTAAATCATTAATTGTCATATTATCGTACATATTAGCGTAAAGATTCAGCATTGCCGGATAGTTCGAATTTGAAATATAGCTCACCTCGCCTTTAACATTTCCAGTATCAAGTGTGGCATCGTTTTTCTTGTTTTGCGCAATCAGAACTACTACCCCTATGATTATCGCTATTATCAATATGAAACCGACAGCGAATATAATGAAACTCTTTTTACTCGTTTTTGCCGGAGCATTTCCTTCACTAAAGCTTGTAGGCGTTGCTATTTGGTTATCCATTTTTACCTCCTATTTCTTCCACATTGCCCAACTTACACCCGCATTGCGGTTTGTTATCCAATCCGTAAACGTACTTTTACTCACCCAACCCTGATTAATATTCGTTGGGTTCCAAACATAAATTTCTCCACCATTCGTTTCGCGATAACTCAGCGCCACTACAAAATGGCAGCCATCACGCGTAGTAGAGCGGAATCCACCTCGCCCACAGATCAGCTCCGTTACCGGATGCCCCTTCTTCAACTCCGGGATATGAGCATCAAAACCATGATCTATATACTTTCCTGTCACGCCAAATTTCTGCTCATAGTCACTCTTTGTCATTCTACTCCAATCTGTACCCTCCTCACTTAATGCACCGGCGCTACAGGAGTATTCTGCCGTCTGTATGTAATCAAGATCATTTTTAGTCACTACGTAATGTGAAGCCATATAGCTCGATTGCCCACAAGAAGTCGCTGCAATACTATAACCATTCGTACAAGAAAGCTCATGACCGCTAAATGGATTTCCCGACTGATTATAATGAGAATCGAGATGTTGGATTAAACTATCTGTAACTTTAATCACACCATTTTCTGGATCTGTAACAGTTATAATAGCTTTCGCTGTGACACCATTCTTCGACGTCGCTACAACTTCGGTTTTTCCCACTTTTTTCGCTTTAACTTTTCCATCATTATCAACAGTTGCAATCGTTTTATCCTTACTTGACCAAGTTATAGTTTTATCGACAGCATTAGATGGCAGTGGCGTCGCCTTAATTACGCCAGTCTTTCCTTTTGGTATGCTTAAGCTAGTTGGGTTTAAGGTAATACTCTTAACTCTTACTAATTCTTTGACCGTTACAGCAACTTTCGCCGCTACGCCATTACTCGCTTTGATGTTGATATTCGTCGCACCAGGCGCTTTCGCAGTCACGAGGCCAGTTTTCGAGACATCAGCAATTCTAGTATTTTCAGAACTAAATTTTAAAGAATGATCCGCAGCATAATCCGGAAGTATTAATACCTTCAATTGCATTGTCCCCTCTTCAATAATCGTCGTGCTCGATGCGACCTGTAGCTTTTTCACTTCAACCGGTTTATCCTCATCGGCACCGCCGTCTCCTGACCCGCCTCCTTCTTCCGCATGCGTACCACCCTTAGTTGGCTCTTGGCCATTCAGGGCATCAATTACGAATTCCGTAATTGCAAAGGCCGCTAAAGTAACTACCAAACCGATAATTGCAAATGTAATCGTGTTTTTTGCACCCTTAATCTTCTCTGCTTCACCAGTAGAAGTCATGTATCGAATACCGCCAATCACAATTACGATCACCGTAATAATACCAATCCACATATAGACAGTTTCAAGTACGCTCTTCACGCGCTTGTATAGCTCTTTTTCTTCATTTGAACGTTCCGAGCTACACAGAAGCGGGTCATCGTAACCGGCAATCGAACACGCGTCGTCAACCTCGTATGGAGCCTTAGCATGCACTTCACTAGAACCCACACTCAAAAATATGCCTATCAGCACCACCAAACAAAGGATTAGCTTTTTCATCTGTCTAAATTATACCAGTATTTTTACTAACAACACATTCCTTTTATCCTTTTCATTACCATCGCATGTCGACAATAAGATGAAACGACCGACCTTCTCCTCGCCATATTTATGACCAGCGTTTTCAATAATATACTCAGCAACATTATCGTCCGTACGGCTCCTCTCGACATTATAGATTCTTCAATCTCTTGCATTTACTTCGGCATATGCCACAATCTCAAGTCTCCAGTTTATGCCTCGCATCTTTAATGTTCCGCTACGATGACTATTGAAATAATCTTGTTTCTCGAATTTATGAATATCCGAGAACATCTCACCGTTACCCATTCGATGGCCATAAATAATCGAGAAACGGTCCATAAAACTATCATTATTTCGATAGTCCAAAAACAAACTCCCCGCCGTTGCAAATTCCCCCTTGTAGTTACGATTTAGAAACCATGCATTATCTTCGCCTTGGACTACCGGATAGTTAATATTCGTGTCATCTATCCGCAACCATGCAATTATATATTTAGAGTCGTCATCTAGCTCGTCAAAAACCTCATCGCCATCCTTTGCGGCATATTCCTGCACATCTACACTCAAAGCTGCACTCTTCGACACTATATTAGCGTCAATCATCGCATATACGCTGACCCCTAAAATTGGCACAATCAGCGCATAGAACAATAAATCCAGTACTTTATTCGCTACTCTCATCCATAAAACCCCGTACGCTTAATCTTGCAATTACTTTACCGAGTATCGTACCGCCCCTCTCTTTCTCTTGCCCAAACTTGGACACCACCCCATCATCCATCAACATCACGTCCCCAATCCTATACTCTTTGCATATTCTGCAAAACAGTACCAAATCGCCATCCATCTCTCCGACGCAACGCGTCACCCCAAATAAAACACCAAATAATATATAAAAAACACAAGCAATCAAACCGCTTTTCAAAAAAAGGCGCCCCCACCCGCGCCATTTTTTTCGCTTTATTT
>JAGCSL010000006.1 GCA_017964115.1 Candidatus Saccharimonadota bacterium | reverse complement strand
TCTAATGCTGATGCCGAGTACGACAGTACTCTTACGCGTGCTGGTGAAGTAGTTCAGAACATCATTATTGCTAAACGCGTGCTTATTACTTCTCGCGTAAGCCGTATTGATGCCATCATTATTGCCGACGAGGTTAATACCTGCGCCTTTAAATCCATCAATGATGTGAAAGACTACAGCCTAGCTGCTATTGGCAATATTGACGCAGATGATTGCAATAACCAGCTTCACTTTAGAGGCCCCGTGATTACCAAAAAAATCACCCTTAACCGCACCTACGGTGCCGGTAGTGGCAATACTTCTGTCCAACGTGCCGAGATCTTCGACCTCAACCCATATACGTATCTCTGGAGTTTCGGCCAAATGGCTCGCTACAGTCAGGCAGTAACTGTTTACTCTCGCGAACTTCCTACTAGATATTAATTATCTTAGGCTATTCGATGATAATAGTAAGAAAATCCACCATTTTCGCTTATGTTAATGTATAATAATAGTATGGGTAAAAATATGGGAGCATTCCGTAAGGGTTTTACTATCATAGAGGTAATGCTATTCTTGGCATTGAGCGGTCTCTTACTTGTTGGTATCCTTGGCGGTTTAGGGGGAAACATTGCAAGACAACGTTATAACGATGCTGTTCAAGACGTTGTAAACATGTTACGTGATCAATATTCCTTCGTAACCGATACTGAAATCGCAATTCGCGAGGAAAATAATGCTGCTTGCTACGGGCTTGTCGCGTCAGATATTAATACTACTGATTTTAAGGTGATACAAGACTATTTCCTCAGCGGTATGAAAGATAGCACGTCTTACCGTGGGCGCACGAACTGCGTCGTCTATGGAGCAGTCGTCAATATAACCGAAAACTATATCGAGACTACAGAACTAATCGGACGTGACTATCAGACCGTCTTAAAGGAAAACGGCGAAGAATTAGACGCTAGTATGTCAGATTTGGATATTCTAAAAAATATTTCAAGCGCCAACAACCTTTTCTATCATTGTGACAAAGAAATAAAGCACTGTTATATACGTTCTGCAGATAATGCTCGTATTCAAACCACCAAATGGGGAACCAGACTACTCGATATTAATGGCGATCCTCTGCACAAAACTCTCTTAATTTTCCGTTCCCCGCGTAATGGATCAATCCGCACGTACGTTTGGGACAGCATGGTTAAGGAGAAAGAAGAAGGTGACAACATTAAATATCTCAGATATGCCGATATTAACGCAAAGAATAACGGCCTAGGCGAAGACGTGACGGTGCGCAATATCGTCAAAGAATATGGAATTAATGACTATATCAATAAAGATAACTTTATAATCAAAGACCTAGATATTTGTGTTGATTCCGGCGATTCTCAGACCTATAGTAATGCACGTCGTCTCATAAAAGTTCAACGCGGCGGTACTGGCCAGAATGCCGTAGAGCTAATTAACCTCGATATCGCAAAGGATGAAACAGAGGGGCGCTCACTTGAAGGCGGAGAATACGAATGCAAATAAAAAAGCGTGGCGATACGATTATTGAAGTGATGTTGGCAATTGCTATCTTTGCTCTACTTGCCGTGATTACGATTAACCTGATGAACAATGGCATCAACAGCGCTCAGCGTACACTTGAGTTTACGATGGCACGTAACGAAATCGACAATCAGGCAGAAGCTATACGCTATATTCACCAAAGTTATGTAGCTGAGCGTCAGCTAGATAAAAGCGCCAGCCAGTTCCGCACCCTTTGGGACGGCCTACGCTCAATTGCGCAGAAGGCTAAGGTTCTAGAAGAAAAGGACAACAACGGCGTCAGGCCAGTTTTCGATATCAACCAGCTCGAGAGCTGTAGTGATGCCTATGCGGAGAATGGAATGGTGAGGCAGTATAACGCTTTCGTGCTAAATACGCGCCTAGTTCTTCCAGACTCTAATACTAAATTTGACGGCGCTGACTACGGAGCAATAATCGATGACATTATTGTTGGCGTAGAGGTTAAGGATGATGGTGCTAGTGGTTCTGGCGATAAAGTTTCCCGTCTCACTCCTGCGACGCTCTACCCAAGAATTGTTTATAAATACAATAAGAATACCGAAGACGACATTGGTTATGGTCGCGCAATTAGCAACGGTACTCCTAGTACCGAAGACCAAACGAATGAATCAAGCTCGTTGGCGGAAACTAAGATTTATAATCGCGTTGCTCGCTCGGAAGGTGTATTTATTATTGTGGTCGGCGATAACGAGAAAAACCCAGTCAGATCTAATTATTTCGATTTCTACATTCGTAGTTGCTGGCATAGCGTTGGCTCAATTAGCCCAAGTACTATTACGACTATTGTTCGTTTATATAATCCGGAGGTTATCGAGTAATGGCAACGCAAAAGAAACAGAAGAAAGCCTTCACGATTATCGAATTTATGCTTGCCATGACGTTTTTGGCAATCTTGCTGATGGGTATCACAACTGTAACTATGCGTATTCTCGATATCTATCGCAAGGGCTTGTCGATACGCGCAATCAACGCGACCGGGCGTGACATTCTGAATGATATGACGCGCACAATTGGCGGTTCACCTATCGTAGAAGGTATCAACCCTTCGGCTACGATTGATAATGGTATCGCGAACGTAACTAGGGAAAGTATTATTGCGGCTTATCGCAAATACTACAACGAGATCGCAATTAAACAAAATGAAAAAAATGTTCAAGCCGGCGGCGTATTTTGCACCGGTTCGTACTCCTATGTTTGGAATAATGCACCAGTTATCGAGAAAGTACGCAAGAAGGAAATCGAAATTAACAACATATTTACCATTGCTGGCGACTATTATAAGCTCGCTAGGATACCAGACGTTGATCGTAAAGCCTGCGAGCGCGTTGACGCTACGAGCAATGAGTTAAAGACAAAGACGATTGACTGGGTAGACTCTAAGGACGTAGTAAGTCTTATTAGCGATGACGACGCCGACTTAGCTCTATACGATTTCGTCGTTTTGCCAGCAACGCAAAACAATATTACTGGTCAGATTCTCTACTCTGGTACCTTTATTCTAGGTACGATGCGTGGTGGCGTTAACGTGCTTTCTAATGGAGACTTCTGTACCGGTGCCGATACCATGTATAGCGATGAGGTTGAATCGACCAACCAAGAGTTCAATTACTGTTCTGTTAATAAATTTAATTTTGCGATGCGCGCAACAGGAGAGTCGAGCACCGCGGACCAATATGGAGAAAGGTAGCATGTCGACAACACGAACAATAAATAAAAAGGGTGCAGCTGCGATATATGTTGTTATTTTCACGGCAACATTGTTGAGTATTATCGCGCTAAGCTTCATCCGCTTAATGCTCTCTGAGATGGGGCGCACTTCAAACTATAGTCTTTCTCAGTCTGCTTACAACTCCGCTCTTGCCGGCATTGAAGATGCAAAGATCGTTCTCTTGCGCTATCAAAACTGTATCAATAACCCAAACTATAAGGTTAACGGAGAGAGTATTAACTGTGACGAACTTAAGACATACTTAAGGGACGAAGTAGATCAATATTCTCAAGACTGCGACCTCGTCAGTAGGGCACTTGGTTACAATAATAGTAACCACGAGACCATCATTCAAACCGGTGGAAATGACGAGAATGATCTCTACAACGAAGTTAAAGAATCGGCTGCCACTTATGATCAGGCATATACCTGCGTTAAAATCTCTCCGAAAAATAAAAACTATCTCACTACGCTGACCGAAAACTATCCGACAAAAATTATTCCAATTCGTACGGAAGGCACCGAAAAGACAGATAGCATTAACCGCATCGTAATCAGCTGGTTTAGTAGTGCTGACTTGAGCAAAATCGCTGCAGCTAACACTAATCCTTTTGAAATCAACACATCTGACTATCACTCATATAAGGGCAATGGTGATGGCGAAAACCTCACTATGGATGGCGCAATTAAGAGAAATAATGTCTTCCTAAGCGACATCCTCAATTATAAAAATAATTTTACAGCCAAACCGATTGCGCCTTCAGTGATTCAGGCTACGCTCATTCAAAGCGCCAGTAGTTTCAAGTTGAGTCAGTTCTATTCCGCCGTGAAAGAGGACTCTACTAGAACAGGCGATAACGGTTATCACACTAATCGTGGCACCATTACACTTCGTCCGACTACTGCTAACCCATATAATATCGAAACTTATGATGGCACAAATACGGTTACGAATTACTCGAATCATATTGGCGGTGACGATTTCTCTGAACAGGGTGGCCCATTTGCTGCTTCAGCGATTAAATCGCAAAATACCCCGCTCGATGTACACTGTTACACGGAAGATAATGTAAATACGGCTAATGGCTATGCTTGTACGGCAGATATTTATGTTCCGAGACCAATCACGAATGGTTCAAGCAAAACGCGTAACTATACGACTTTTTTCTTAGTTCTCAACCTTCCATACGGAAAGCCACAGACCGAAGTTAGCGTCGAACTAAAACATTGCGATGCAAATAGTGATACTATCTATCAAGAAAAAGATCCGGACAAGGATGAAACTGGCTGTACTAGCGTCTACTTCGATGGCGTTCAGCCTATCGTAGATTCGACCGGCCGTGCAAACGATCTTTTCCGTCGCGTCGAGGCGCGCGTTGAGCTTATTGATACTTACTTCCCAATCGTCAACTACGCTCTCGCCGTAAACAACCCAGAAGGCGATGACGATGATGTGGTTAAGGACTTTTATGTAACGAGAGGCTGCAAATACCAAGAATCGACTTGGGAAGACGGCAGGGTTAAAGACACTGGCTACATTGATTGCGATAATTCGAGGTATCGTGAATAGCTAATACTAAAAATCTCACCGGTAAAGGTGAGATTTTTCTTGCCTAAATTAATGGTGCCCGCGACTGGAGTTGAACCAGCACGCCCGTAAAGGCACTAGCACCTGAAGCTAGCGCGTCTGCCAATTCCGCCACGCGGGCATGGCTCTATTTTAGCACTAATCAGGGGTGGAGCCAAATTTAGGCCAGGAAAAAGGCTGCAACTTGTCGTATAGTTGCAGCCCGGGGCGTTAACCGCCCGTTTCGGTTTCCGGATCCGGCTCTGGTGCAACCTGCGTTGCAGGAGCGATAAATACGGGCTTTCCCAGCCCACTGGAGACCACTACGACCTGGTCTCCAATCTGGAAACTAGTGTCGGCATGCGTGATGTCTTTCAGGTTATAACGTTGAGTGTCGCCGTCTTTATCGTCGATTACGACAATCACGTCATCTGCCACATAAACCACGCGGTATTCATAAGTATTGGTCTTAGAAACGTTCAGAACTACCATCGTCAGCGCGATGGCTAATATCACGACGAAGCCAAAGACCATGAATCCGGTTTTTGCCTTGCTTGCTCCGAACATAAAAAGCACGACTGCAATCGCTATCAGGGCAATCAGGCCGATTAAAAGAGCGTTCAATTTTTCACCCCCCCTTGAAAGGCGTTGTCTGTTTTTGCGCGTCGATGCGCGAAAATCCCCAACATATATTATTATATCACACTTTAGCAATTATTTCAAGAGCAGGGCAAACTGTGGTAGAATAGGGGTATATGGCACACTATTACACCGATGGAAGCGCAAGTCCAAATCCTGGCCCTGGCGGCTACGCCGTTATTCTTGATGGGCAACCAGTCGCACTTGGCCGTGAAGCCAACTCGACTAATATTCGGATGGAAGCACAAGCGCTCATCGCTGCCTATAAAATTGCCGAAGCTGGCGACAAAATATCAACCGATAGCGAATTCTGGGTTAACGTGGTCACCAAATGGGCGGCCGGTTGGCAGAAAAACGGTTGGAAAAAGAAAACCGGCGAGATTAAAAATCTCGAGCTCGTTCAGGAATTATATGCACTGTATCTCGAAAAGCCAGATGTCATTTTAGAGTGGACTCGTGGTCACGTTGGCACCGATGGCAACGAAAATGCAGACGAATGGGCGAATAAAGCCCGCGAAGGAGCAACGCTATGAAGAAATCTATCGTCAAAATGAAATTGCAGAGCCGCGCAGATTTCGTGCAGACTCTTGAAGAAATCAATTTTAAATTTTCCGAGCCATATTGGCAACATGATCGTATTTTTGTACCAAAAAACTACTCGCGTGACAAATCAATGCCGCGTCTTTCACTCCGTACTATCGTCAAAGCGCCGGATAAAACCGTCTATGCGCTTGTTTTGCGTCGTCATTATGAAGATAAGCATCTCGATATAGTAAATTCCACGGTCGTGAAAGATTATACCGAGGCTGCTCACATTGTTTATCAGCTCGGTTATGAACTCAAGTATGAAGTCGGCCGCCGCCGCGAGGAGCTTATGATGGGCGACACAATTAGTATGTATATTGACAAGATTGATGGCCTTCCGGGCTACTATGGCCGCATCGAGTCCGACTTAAGTGATACTGACGATCCTGACGAAGCTTTCAATGATTTAGTCGAGACTTTCAGGGTGCTCAAAGTTAAAGGCAAGCCAATCGAGCAGAGTTATGGCGAACTGCTCGAATCGTCCGAGCACGATACTATCGCAGGATAAAAAATATCTCCGCAACTTGGCGGAGATATTTTAAAGGCTAGATTTTTATTTTTCAGCTGCTTTCTTGGTAGTAGTTTTCTTTGCGGCTGCTTTCTTAGTTGCGGTCTTGGCGGTAGTTTTCTTTGCGGCAGGCTTTTTGGCGGCTGCTTTCTTGACTTCAGTAGTCTTTGCGGCTGGAGCTTTCTTAGCCGGTGCGGCTTTAGCAGTCGTGGCTTTCTTGCTAGCAGCAATCTTAACATTATGCTCCTTAGCCCATTTTGCCAATGCAGCTTTACGGCGGCTAGCCGTGTTCTTCTTCATAAGGCCTTTTTTGACAGCCTTATCATATTCAGATTGTACAATTGCCATCTTTTCGGCAGTTGGTTTGTTGCGGAAATCCTTCAAAGCGTTGCGGATGACCTTCTTGATCGCTTGATTGTTGGCGCGGCGTTTGGTAGCTTGGCGCGCAGCTTTCTTCGCGGATTTAATAATCGGCATTTAATTCTTATTCCTTAAAATTATTATTTCGATTAACGTATATTATAGTCTAAAATTTGCTAAATGTAAAGGGTAGAGATGATTTAACACTTGCAATAGTATTAAACTTATGCTAAACTGTGCTTATCAAAGGTCAAAACATAAACAGAAAAAACAAAAACATGCCAAATCCAAATACTCAGTCCAAGGAGAGCAATAGCATTGTTTCGCAGGTCGCTGAACGCGTCCGCACTAGCGACAATGTGCTTGTTGCGCTCTCTAAAGATCCGAGCGTAGACGAATTATCGGCCGCATTGGGTCTCACTTTCATATTAGATAAAATGGGCAAGCACGCCACAGCTATTTTCTCTGGCGCCGTGCCAAATGCCATCGAATTCCTAGAGCCAGAGAAGACTTTTGAGACTAATACTAACAGTTTACAAGATTTTATTATCGCTCTCGATAAAGAGAAAGCAGACCATCTCCGCTATAAAATTGACGGCGATTACGTTAAAGTATTTATTACCCCTTACAAAACTACTATTGATGAAGGGGATATGGAATTTAGTCATGGCGACTACAATGTTGACCTTGTTGTAGCGCTCAATGTGGCTAGCTCCGACGATCTCGATTCGGCTTTGACTGAGTATGGCCGAATCATGCACGACGCGAGCTCCATTAATATTTCTGCTAGTGTTCCTGGCAAGTTTGGCGATCTCGAGTGGGGTGATCCAGCTGCTTCTTCTGTTTCAGAGATGATCTTTGAACTTTCCGAAGCCCTGAAAGAAAAGGGCAAGGAAAATGTTGATAAATCTACCGCAACGGCGCTCCTTGCTGGTATCGTTGCTGCTACTAATCGTTTCTCGAATGAGCGTACCACTCCTGAAACTATGGCTGCTGCCAGTAAACTCATGGCCTGTGGCGCCGACCAGCAACTTATTTCTTCGAGTATTCCAGTAGATATTCTTACTTCCGATGTCGTTGATGCATCTGAGGACGCAAAAGAAGAACCCGAAGATGATTTGAGCGACGTCATATCGGAATCAGAACCAGAACCGGAACCAGAACCTGAACCAGCCAAACCGGCCGACCCGACTAATCTTGCCATTGAACATACTGACGAAGATGCCGAACCGGCAGACGATTCGGGCGGATCTGAGCCTGCCTCAGAACCAGAACCTGAACCGGCGCCAGCCGAGGAAGCTCCAAAAGAGGAACCAGCCCCAGAACCAGAACCAGAACCTGAGCCTGCCTCAGAACCAGAACCTGAACCGGCGCCAGCCGAGGAAGCCCCAAAAGAGGAACCAGCCCCAGAACCAGAACCGGAACCTGAGCCAGCCCCAGAACCAGAGCCAGAACCAGAAGAGCCACAACTTAGTGGCGCCGTCGATATGTCGGAGTTAATGTCGAAAAAAGAATCAAAAAAAGAACCGGAACCGGAACCTGAGCCTTCCCCAGAACCAG
>JAGCSL010000023.1 GCA_017964115.1 Candidatus Saccharimonadota bacterium | reverse complement strand
GAACATTGCGCAAGAGATTATAGACAAGCGCAATTCGAAATAGGCGAACTTAAAAAAACTGCTCCAAATGGGGCAGTTTTTTGATAGGAAAAAGCCCCGCTTTTTAGGGCGGGGCAGGTCAATTAGTTTCAATAACAAGGCGGGCGATCGAAGCCGCACCAGTCACAGTGGCAGCCAGGGTGACCCAAGCAGGCACAACCTTCCTCTCCATACTGAATCGGATCGTCGTTGCCGTACTTTGCGATGCGCTCCTGACGGATTCGCTCAATCTCGAGCCTTCTGCGCTCTTTGGCGATTTGTTCGGCTCGGAAGCTGGGAACAAAAGCGTACTTTATGTGATATCCGCAGAATGAAAGACCGGCGCGGATAATCCCAGCGATGACGGAAAGAATACAGAATAAAGCGCAACCAACTAATCCAGCTACTAACATTGTTATTTACCTTTTCCTTTCGTGGAAAACATTGTCAATGACCTTTAGAATCACACTTAGCGACTCAATAACGACATTATACCACAGAAGCTCAAAAAAGTCAAGCATAAACGTTAAAATAAAAGAAAAAGAGCCACCTTTTTAGGGGTGGCGTGGGTTAAAAGGAACAATTCGCGTGTATTCGGACCGATTACCAAGGAATCCTTACCGTTGACAGGCTCAGAATAAAAGGCGCATCCTCACGGCGGCAGTAGACATTTCGAGCTTCAAGCACAAACTTCCGCTCAATCCTACCGCTAAAACCTCTCTTGCGAGAATTGTAGGCTTTAACGTATGGCACCGTGTCGTTTATGAGTATGATATGGCACTGAGCCGGATCATATCTTTGTGTATGGGTAACTATCCTGCGATTTGTGCTTCCTTCGATTGGAACGGTTTCTTCCGTTGCAATAAGGAATTGGCCATCGATGAAAGCGACATTTACGTTGTCGTGTCTGCGTTCGTCGACCGGGAGACACTGGACTTCGAAGCCGTCTCTACTGATTACTACAATGTCGTCATTTTCAGCAAACAGTAAATCGGAGTCTCCCTCTGAGATGCATTGTTTATCGACAATATAATTACTAATGGCGGACGCCTCCTTAACGGGGAGCGATATTTCGTTGAGTTCTACATTCGCTTCATTCAAGTAGCTTATGGCCTCTCGAAGATAGCTGCGAGACCTGATAGCCAGAATAAGCGAAGAGATGGCTGCGACGGCGGAAATCAGAAGGAAAATAACATTTAAATAAAATATCATAGCAGACACCATAAAAGCCCCTCCTTTTGGCTGGATGGTTGACGCGAACAGATTTAAAGGTGCTATTCCATATATTACCATAAAAAGTATAAATTGTCAACCAGTTAAAAAATGCGCCACTTTTTCAGGGTGGCGCGCCAAAGAGCATTACTTATTTTGCGGGTGGCTCACGAAGAGGAGGAGAGGCTGGCTGCCAAGGATTTCTGGATTATAGTCGGGGTTTGGTACGAATGGTAACTTAAACTCTTTGCCGACTTCCAAACAATCATTGAAGGCTTTCGAGTAAATCTCAATGCTTTCGCCATAGCGTTCTAGCATCTCTAAGTCCAGAGGCTGAAGCGTAGTTACATACTCTTCGTCTTCGCTAATGCCAAAACCGCAACGGTAGGCATGCCCGGTAACGAGAACTCTCATCGCAAAAGGCTTGGAACCTAGTGCGGTGGAATTGAATGAAGGTAACATAGAAAACAGTTTACTCAGCACGGTATTCATGCATTTGTACGCTCCTTCTTTTCGGAAATAATTTTTAAGTAACAATGAACGAATTATACAACTTTATTTCCCGCAGTCAATATGCATAAAAACAGGGATAAACGCTTTACACTTTGTCTAAAATAATATAAAATAGCCATATATAGACTTTTTGGGCTGGTTAATATTAGTGCTCAAAAATAATTAAAACAATAAGGAGAATATTAAACTATGGCAGATTTTGACCGTAGCAAGCCACATATCAATGTCGGTACCATGGGTCACGTTGACCACGGTAAAACCACTTTGACGGCTGCTATCACTGCTGTTCTCGCTAAGAGACTTCCTTCTGATATCAACAAGCCAGTTGCTTATGATCAGATCGATAACGCTCCAGAAGAGAAAGCTCGCGGTATTACCATCGCAACTTCTCACCAGGAGTATGAATCCGAAAAGCGTCACTACGCTCACGTCGACATGCCAGGCCACGCCGACTACATTAAGAACATGATTACCGGTGCTGCACAGGTTGATGGTGCTATCCTCGTAGTCGCTGCTAACGATGGTGCTTTGCCACAAACTCGTGAGCACGTACTCTTGGCCCACCAGGTAAACGTTCCAAAAATCATTGTCTTCTTGAACAAGATGGACCTCGCTGATCCAGATCTAGTCGAGCTCGTCGAAGAAGACGTTCGTGATCTTCTTGAGAAGAACGGTTTCGATCGCAACTGTCCAATCATCAAGGGTTCTGCTACTAAGGCCCTCGAAGGTGACAAAGAAAACGAAGATGCCGTTATGGAACTCGTCAAGGCTATGGACGAATACTTCGATATTCCAGAGCATGATCTCGACAAGCCATTCTTGATGCCAATCG
>JAGCSL010000005.1 GCA_017964115.1 Candidatus Saccharimonadota bacterium | reverse complement strand
TTTTTCGGGATCACCCTGAGAGGTCATATAGGTGATGCCGCCTACAACGATGAAAATGACCGATATGATGCCTATCCAGAGATAAATCGTGCTTAATACGTTTTTGACTGTTGCGATAAGAGCTAACTCCTCGTCGCCATACTTTGTACCGCAAACGAGCGGATCTTTTTCGCCTGCGACCGTGCAAGCATCGCTGGCATAAATATTTGGCACAATTAGGAGTGATGCGCTTAAAAATACTGCTAGCGCGAGTATTAGGATTTTACACCTTTTCATGCTTATTATTATACAGAAAAATATGCATAAACGACATAAAAATATATAAAAACACATATTACTTGACAAATATCTCAATCTGTGCTATAATACGTGTATTGCCCTTTGGTAAAGTAAGTTAATACAACAGCGTTATGATTTGCATAACTTGAATTGTCCATTCACGCTAGTGGCTAGTTCAAGTTATGTGAATCTTTCACGTAGCCCGTAACTTGTTGTTTGTTTCTTTTTCACTCAGGAGGTGAATTATGAGAAACATGTACCCTGTTACCAGCCGCGATGATGTGTGTGTCTTCGAGGGGCGCTATGAAAAGCGTTTCTTTGAAATCTACACCCAGCACATTGGCTTCCCCTGCGCAGGCATCAGCTTTCCGGAAGGAAAGTATGTAAAGCATGTCGAGGACATCCCTGTGGATGTGCACGGCGGCTTTACTACGATGTATGAAAAGGACGGGATGCTGATGATCGGCTTCGATTATGGACACGTCGGTGACTACCATGCGCACAGTCCTGAAGAGGGCGGCGCAAGGTATGATCTGATGGCCATCATCAAAGAGATCATCCGCGTAATCGATGCCCTCAACGCTGTATACAGATGAACGCATCGCGCATCGCGCGAAGTGATTGTCTGTTAACCCGGGGGGAGACGCAAGTCTCCCCCCTTTTTCTTTCCAAAGAAAAAATCCCAAGCTGATGCTTAGGATTCTTTTCTTGGTGCTGGGAGTAGGAGTCGAACCTACGAAGGCCGAAGCCGGCAGATTTACAGTCTGATGCGTTTGACCACTTCGCTATCCCAGCGAATGTTTATATATTATCATTTTTGTGCTTTTAAGGCAAGAAAAAGCCCGTCGCGTTTTTAGGCGCGGCGGGACGTTAATAAGTTGCTTGAGATTGAAGGATGATATCGATTAGAAGAAGCCGACACCCTGCTGTTCGAGCATAACGGCCGTGCGGAGCATGCGCGGACGCATCTTGGGGTTGCAGGCGTTGTGCCCCATTACGTCGCCGAACATAGCATGGCGCGCGCGGATGTAGTCTGCGCGGTGTTCGCCGGCGATACTCAGGATGAATCTCTCGACGGCCTCGCAACGATGATCGGAATCATCAAGGCCAGGGATCAGATCCTGGTAATAATCGCCCATGCAGATCATCTCGTGCAGAGCCGCCAGGTTGATATACCACGTCGGCGCGAGCATGTCCACGAGAGCGAACTTGCCCTTTTCGCTGTATGCAACGAGCCACTTGGTGTGCTTCAGGCCAAGCTGCTTTACTGCAACATCGCTCCCCCAGTCGCGAGTTTCAAACCTGACTTCAAGGGTCATCTCCTTTCCATCAATGTTCACGTGCATCTCACGTTTTACCACTATTCCATCACCCCTTTCTAGTGGTATAAACTTCGAGTTATGAGTGTTATTATACATCAAAATTGCATATTTGTCAATGTAAAACGATACTTTCTTATCTTAAAATATTGATTTTTTGATATTTTTATAATAAAACTATTGACAAATATTATTCTATGTGCTATAATGCCTATTAGTCTGAGCGAAAGCATAAGGACTACTACAACTGAATAGAGCATTTTAAGAGAGTATGTCAAACGTGTTTCCATATATGAAGGAGGAATATCTATATGGCAAAGATCAATGGCAACAACGACGTTTATGCAGCAGCAGTTTTTCTCGGCGGCACCTGCGGTGACACCACCTGGAGACGCGATCTGATCGCGATGCTCGATCCGGAGATTCCGTTCTTCGATCCCCAGTTGGGTCCTGGCGAGTGGAACGACGAGGCGGCTGCAGCCGAGACGGCTTGCAAGAAGGAGGCCAAGTACCAGGTCTATGTGATCGTGGAAGGCAACGCTTCTCCGCGCTCCCAGTTCGAAGCTGGTCATACCGCCGCCAAGCTCGGCCCTCGGATGATCTTCGCTTATCTCGGTGACCTGTCCGACAAGAAGGACCATCTGCAGAAGGCGATCCGTGCCGACATCGGAGATATGCTGGAAGATGGCGTCATCGTATGCCACAGCATCGAAGAGGTCGCCGCGGCCCTGAACGCCGCTTACGCCAAGTAAGGCGCCGATCTGACCTCCATCTCTCCACTTCTCCGACTCTGCTCCGTACCTTATCAACCAACTCCCGTAAAGGGAGGCCCCGCAGCAATAGCTGCGGGGTTATTTTTTTGTTTTAAGATATCTCGGCTTGCGCTTGAGCTATTATGGCTGGAATATCTTCTGGCTTGAAATCTGGCTTGAAGATGCCTGGCTGTTTTCGATACATGTTGGTTAGTAGTTGGCTGGCGGTTTCGAAAGAATAGCCGTTACCTCTAAGAGTTTTGCTTTTTTCGGTCGATGCGCCGGCTGGGCCGTCCATCAGGAACATGCGGGTATTTGTGTTATGGCCACGTTGAATCATGTTACTAACAACACTACCGCCGCCAAGGGCTATCATGAACCCTTTCTTTTCTTGGACGTAGTTTAATTGCGTATCCGGCAAATCGAGCCAGTTTTGCGCGCGGCGTCCATTTGCTTCTAGAATCTCGGCATGCGTAATTGTATTGGCTTCTATTCCGGCTGTACCGCCTTCGTTGGCTGCTTCCATGGTTAGTGTACCTAATAGAACCAGTTTTTCGTCTGAATTTTCGTTATGGCGATGTACGGCTTCGTGCATGGTTTTTTCGGCGCCAAAGTTGGTACCACCCGTCACAATGAAGGCCTTGCTTGGGTCAACAGCGTCCGCTAGGGCTTGCATCGTCAATGTGATGTTTTGCTGATCTTGTGGGGATATTTCTGGCCAACTATTCTTTGAGGCGCCAGTGATAAGGATTGGAACTTTATCGGCAGTAACGCGTTCGATTTCGGCTGGATTTGTTTCAATACCGAGACCGGATAGACGTTGTTCGACCGTGCGGTCAGCTGCAATGCGCTCGTTTTTGTAATATTCACTAATAGTGTCGTTCCAATGTGGTTGTCCGTCTGGCGTGCGATAATGAACGTCGTATAAGACGTTTTCGTCGTGTTCGGTGCGCATTTGCTCGCGTTGTTCGGCGGCGGCGCGGATTCTTTCCTCAGTTGCATGGATTTTAGCGAAATCTTCTGGACCAAGGCCGGCTACACTAGCCAAGATTGCCTCTTGCTCGCCGATGGTTGAATATAGGCCGTGACCGTCTGTACCAAGAACAACATCTACGCCGGCATCTAGATACTTCTTGATTGGAACATCTTTGATGCCGTTAATGTTATTGAGTGCCAAGTTGGAGCTCATGTTGAACTCGATAATTACGCCCATTTCTTTTGCGAGCTTAATAGTTTCGTCGTCGACGCCATATAAGCCGTGACCGATACGCAAGCGTGGCATTGGCAGCTCAGTGCCCTTTTCTTGGCATTGCTTTTTCCATTCATCGTAGACGATTTGCAGAGTCGATTTGACGTTGTCTGGGAAGATTGGGTTTTCGCCAGCGTGGACGCGAATTGAGAAGAGCGGATCTTCTTCGGTACAATATTTGGCTAGCGTGCGTAATTCGTCTTCAAAAGAAGCTGTCTCGTTGGTTTCTTGGCCCATGAAATCGCAGCCGGCAATGTATGGGCTTCTGGCGATTTGTGTGAGGCGGTCGGTTTCGTCCTGATTCCATTCTTTGTTTGAATGGCGCCATAACCCCGCGATGAAGCGCATTTTGACGCCAGTTTGCTCTTCGATTTGCGGCAAAGTGGCTTCAATTTGGCGCATATATTCAGGGTTGCTTAAAAAGGCCGAGAAAGATAATTCGGTATATCTAATGCCATTTCTTTGATAATCTTTGGCGAGTTCCGTGAGATAGTCGCCAAAAAGTTCTGGATTCTTTGTAAATGGGCCGCGTAAGTCGTAGATTTCCTCCATTTTATTGAAGGTTTCTTGTGTTACCTGTGGTAATTTGAGAGACTCGCGCAACATGCGCAATTCGTAATCATTGAGGCCCGATAGTTTAACGTTGCCATTTTCGTCGGCTTCGAGACTATTATGCATAATGCCGACTTGATTAAGTAGTCTTTTTGGATATGAAATATCGTGATCGAGGCCGACCTTCAATAATATGTCTGGCGTAAGTGCGCCGGCGAAGTGTGTATGTAAATCGGTTTCTGGTTTAAAGTCGCCAAGTTTTTCGCGCGAGAATGGCACGCCGTTTTCGGTTCCTTGTCCAAGTAGACGTAGCTCAAAGCTAGTGAGCCGGTTTTTGATTTCGACTTTGCCAGTTTTGCGATTAACGTCTACAAATATGGAATCGTTGAGTTGAATCCTACTGACGTCAGCATCGTCTGGAGATTGTTCTATATGCGTGATTGCTTTGAGGTTAGTAATAATATTGCGGCCCAAAGTTACAGCGCCGGTATTGATTGTGTATTCATATTCGACGTCGTCGCCATGAGATACGATTTCCATTTGTAATGCGCCGCCGTAATCGATGGCGATAGTTTCATGGACGGTCTCTCCGGCCTCGCGTCGCTCTGCGGATGAGCTTGGATTCAAAAAATCTTTGTTGCCGTTAACATCTTCGTCTTCGGACGCTTCGACAGTCTCTTGGGTTTTGGCTTGAAATGCTGGAAAATCAATCAAAGAGTCCCAGTCACTTGCTTTATTGTTTCCTAGTTCCTCGAGAGCGGACCAGGAATTGTCCTCTGGTTGATAGTCGGAATTCTGATCTCCAACTTTCTCCGTCATTTGTTACCTCCTAATAGGTTTATTATACAGAATAAACTGACGGAGCCGCAAAATGTCGTGGAGCCGCAAATATCTTCATGGAGCCGCAAAATAGTCGTGGAGCCGCAAATATCTTCGATATTTACTCTCCATCCTCGGAATAAGCATCAAAAATGCGAGCATTTTTGCTCGCTTCTTCTCTCGGATGGAGCCGCAAATCAGACTTGAACTGATGACCTGCCGCTTACAAGGCGGCTGCTCTACCAACTGAGCTATTGCGGCACAGATGTGATTATTTTAGATGATTTTACGCTTTTTGGCAACTTTTTTGGCGGCCTTGGCTTCTGCGCGGGCGGTCTTAGCGGCAGTTTTTGCTTGAGTGCGAGCGGTTTTGGCGGCAGCGCGATTAGCTTGACGTTCGGTTTTACTTTGCTTTGGTTTAGAAGCTTTCTCGGAGCGACGAATAAGGTGACGTTTTGGCTTGGCGGCTTCGGCAGCGGCCTTTTCGCGAGCGGCCTGAAGTTCATCGATGCGTTTGCGGGTGAGTTCGATATTCTCGAGGTCGCCGAAGTTTTCGTATAGTTCGAGCAAATGGCGCAATACAACCGTAGTCGGATTGAGACTATAGGCGGTTTCGAGCGCTTCGGCGGCTTTGTGGCGTTCGCCGATTTTTTCGAGAGCTTTGGCGTAGGCAATATAGCGGCCAGGCTGATCGCCTTCAAGCTCAATCGCTTGACTGAAAGCCATTGCGGCTTTTTCGTATTTACCGGTTTCGAGATAAATTAGACCGACGTTATGTAGGCTGGAGGCATTATTATCGAGCGACTGGGCGATTTCGAAGCATTCGATGGCTTCTTTGTAGTGTTTCTCTTTAGCATAAAGAATACCAAGACGGTTGTAGGCGGCAGCATTCTTCTCGTCAAACTTCAAAATTGTTAGAAGGGCTTTTTCGGCTTTGAGCGGCTTACGTTCGCGCATAGCACTCTGAGTTAAGCTCCAAAGCTTCTTCATCTGTGGGGTTTTGTTTGGATCCTCTTCTTCTT
>JAGCSL010000022.1 GCA_017964115.1 Candidatus Saccharimonadota bacterium | reverse complement strand
CCAAACGAAGTTGCAATTTGCTGGATCGTCGACTTTCCATTCTATGAATGGGACGACGGTGCTAATAAGCTAGATTTTGGCCATAACCCATTCTCGATGCCGAAAGGTGGAATTGAGGCGCTTGAATCAGCTAAGACCGACAAAGAAAAACTCGCAATCGTCGCCGATCAGTATGACATGGTTATGAATGGCTATGAAATCTGTTCTGGCGCTGTTCGTAACCACAACCCAGAAGTTATGTATAAGGTCTTCGGTATTCTTGGCTATGATGAAAAGTACGTCGAACAACGTTTTGGCGGTATGCTTAGTGCCTTTAAGTTTGGCGCTCCGCCACATGCTGGTTGTGCATTTGGCATCGATCGCATTTTTATGATCCTCGAAAATACTGAAAACATTCGCGATATTGTTGCATTTCCAAAGAATGGCTCCGGTGTCGATCTCATGATGAGCTCGCCGTCAGTTGTTGATGATTATCAAATCTCCGACTGTCATCTTGCTATTGTAGAGCCCGAAGAAGAGTAATCGTGCTACAATAATAGATATGCAAAAACGAATCAACTACAGTCTATTGCTCGCCGCAGTGATTGTAGTTTTTTCGTCTTCCACGGCCACCGCGATTAAGCTCGACGAAAACCGTATTGGCGCTATTTCTCAGAACTGTTCAATTATTCGCGAACGTCTGCGCCGCATAGAGAGTGCAGGAGCAAAAAGCCGCGTCTATCTCGGCACACAATATGAATCTGTTTATTCCGGCTTAATGTCTAATTTTAGTTTGCGTCTTATGCGTAATGGCATTGCTAAACAAGATATTGCCGATCAGCAAGCCGCTTTCGAGAGTGAGCGTGAGCGTTTTCGTAATGACTTTATTGGCTATTCGCAAGAATTACAAACCTTAATTTCGATGGATTGTCGCAATGAGCCGGAAAAATTCTATCAGCAGCTCGAACTAACGCGCACTAAAAGGGAAGATATCGCAAAAAGCATTAATCGTTTAAATGAAATAATTGCTAAGCATCGTAAATCTATTTTAGATATTCGTGCGGATTTGGCGGGTAATGCAGATGAATAACGAAGAAGAAAAAGATAAAAAACCAATCCACGGCGGCCGTAACCTTATTATTCTTGGCATCGGCGCAATTACTATTGCTGTAATCACTACATCTGTCAGCCTCTATTTTTACAGTAAGGGCGATATTTATATTGACCGTTCTCGCCCGGGTTATATTTCTGAGGATGAGAAACATAATGATGACGACGATCGCAAAGAAAACTATTCGAATGAGGGCACTATCACGGAAAAATCTCTTGATGAGTATCTCAAGGAACTCGATCGCGTCTCTGAACGCATTGAAGCGTCTCAAAATGACTTCGGCCCAGACCCACTTTCAGACGACAATCTAATGATTACGTCTAACGACGAAAATTAATTCACAAAATTCTCGCGCAACCAACCATCGGCTGGCCCCGCCGTCATCAAAACAATCAGCCAATTTTCGTTTCGAAGTTGGCGAATTTTTTCGGCAAATTCCGCATTAAGCTCCACGGCTTCGGTTTGGTCCTTTGTCTCAGTTTCATCGATTAATTCTTCTGGATTTAGAATTGGCAAATCTGGATTTTCGCGCGTTAAATAAGTCGGAAGCCAAAAAATCTTATCTGATCCCACGAAAGCATGTTTATATTCGTGCCTAACTTCGTGTTGGCGCGTGTTTTGATGTGGCTGATATATTACAGCGAGACCAGCGTACCCATCGCGCTCCTTTAGCTCTACCGCCATCTTAACCGTAGAAGCAATTTCGTTTGGATGATGTCCGTAATCAGAATAGATTCCATCCGCAATTCTTTCGAATCTTCTACCGGCGCCTGGAAAATCATTCAAAACATCTATTATCTTTTGAAAATCTAATTCTGGTGCGATTTTTTCAATCACTTCCAATGCGATACTTGCATCTTGACGTCGTAGTCCGCCGATAAGGGTAATACCACTGTTGACCGTTGTATTTTTGACAACAATCTGGCTCTGCGACATAAACTTATCGAAAGCTGCACGATAATCTTCGACAGTTGGATAAATGTCGGGATGGTCGTAATCAATACAGGTTATTGCAGCTACGTAAGGGTGGTAGGCTAGGAAATTTCTATCATACTCATCCGCCTCATAAACGAAATAGTCAGATTCTGGGTCGTATTTTCCGCCGTCGCCCCAGCTAATTGTTGTGCCTACCAAGTAACTTACCGGAATATTTAACTGAGTTAAAGCCCAAATAATCATCGCCGTGGTGGTAGTTTTACCATGCGTTCCAGCCACCGCAATCATTTTTAAGTTTTTTTGTTTTATTAATTCGGCTATAAATTCATCGCGTTTAGTACATTTAATGCCGGCTTCGCGCGCGATTTGTAATTCCGCATGGTCTGCTGGCAATGCAGATGTATAAACTAACCAATCCACGCCTGACTCTGATATTTTTCTTCGTAAAAAATCACCATCTTGGGGACCATAATAAACATCAATTTGACGCTCTCTTAATTCGTCACTAATTGCACCGGGCCTTAAGTCGGATCCGAAAATTGTAAATCCGGCATCTTGCGCTAATTCGGCCAAGGGTCCAATTCCTGTTCCGCTAATTCCAGAAAAATATACATTCATAGAAATAGTATAGCACCTCTTATTTAGCCATTTGCAAACGTGACATGCTTATGCTAAAGTAGATATGTGTAGGAAGTGTACCTAGTTTTTGGAATCAACCCATAAAAAAATAAAATACTTAAAAACAAAAGGGTTGTATGTATAAAGAGGGTACAGAGAAAAAACGCAATAGGCGCCTCAGGATTCAGCCTAAGCGTTTATTATTTATTTCGTTTGTTTTTGTGGCTAGCTTTTTAGCAGGCTTTTTATTTAATCATGATAATTATTCGAAAATTTCTTGGGATAGTAACGCTGAAGATAGTAAAATTAGCGCTATTGCTGATGGCGGAGCTTTTGCTGACGACGTTAAGATGGTGGCCGAAAAAGTCGACGATTCAGAAATCACGAAAATCGCTCGTCGCACTGCCGGACAAGGTGTTCAGGACGTCTTAGCTTACAATATCACCTTTACGGATAAAGATAGCAAAGAAGTACAGCCTAATTCACGCGTAAAAGTTACGATTAGTCCGAAAGATTACGAGTTTAAAGCTCAACGCTATGCTTTAGTACACATCGACGATAACCATGAGGCTAAATATTTAGGCAATATTGCCGCTACTTCTAAGAATGAACTTAGCTTTTATGCCAACAGTTTTTCGATTTACGCAATTATTCCGACTCGTGAGACCGATCAGCAACGTTATGCGCGCTATACCTATGAATTTTATGTGGATAACGAGAGAGTCGCTAGCCAGATTGTGCGCGATGGCGATATCTTAAATGCTCCGCCAGCCCCTTATAAAGAAGATTTGATTTTCATGGGTTGGTATCGTGAGAACGACAAATTATTTAATGATCTAAACCAAGCCGTTAATATTCCAGACAGTATCCAAACCGATAAAACCATTAAGCTTCATGCTCGGTTTGCGGATAAAATTTATTCTGTTATTTTCTATAATCCGCAAGGCAATGTT
>JAGCSL010000021.1 GCA_017964115.1 Candidatus Saccharimonadota bacterium | reverse complement strand
TATTTTAATAAATATATATTAAAAAAATATTATTTTTCATTCATCCGGTTAACAATAAATAATAATTAAAATATATAAATGAAAATAAACAAACCTAAAGATCAAAAAATAACAAATGATAGCCTATTAAACATAACTCCAATTAAAGATATAACATCAAATTCAAAAACTAATTCAATTTTTAAATTTAGAAATGATGATGAAGATTCTGATCTTTATTCTAGCAAAAATGATGATAAAGATTATAGAGATGATTCTTTTACAATGTCAGAAGAAGATATTGAAACTAAAATTCAAAAAAAAATGGAAAATATAAAAAAAGCCCAAGAAAATAAAAAAGAACTTCAATCAGTAAACAAATTTTTGAGGACTTCAATGCAAAAAAAAACAACCCAAAAATTTGCACGGCCACCTATATCAAATACAGGCACAACTAATAATCAAAATAATACAAATAATTTTAATTATAATAGAAATGAAGAATCAAAAAATGAAGCAAACCAAGATAAAAAAATTGATGAAAAAAATATAAAAAAAATACAATCAAAAACAAAAAAATTGGAACTTTTAAAAAGAAGAAAAAAAGAATATTTAGAATTAATTGAAATACAAATGAAAAAAAGAGAATTAGAAATGAAAACAATAGAAGAACAAATAAATAAACAAAATATGAAATATTCAAAATTATATGATGGTGAAAATGTTAGCAATACTAATTCTATTGTAAGTGATTTAAATCCAAATATACAAATTGAAAATGGTTTCGAATTATTAAAATTTATATTTAAAAATAATTTAGCTTTTAAAAAATTAATTTTTTTAGAACAATTAATAAATTATGCAAAAAATAAAAAAGAAGAAAAACCAACAACGGGCCCTACCCCAATAAGAACTTCCAAAAAAAGAAAAACTCAAAAATTAATTTCAAAAAAAGGAACAACGCGTGACAAAGAAAAAAAAGAAAATGAAAAAGAGAAAGAAAAAGAAGATCAAAATGAAATAGAAGAAATTGAAGAATATTCATATAATGAAGAACAAGAGCAAAATGATGATACATTTGTAAAATTAAATCATTTTAAAGATATGGAAAAGCCTGTTGATAAAAGCCAATTAGTAGAATATGATTTATTTTATAAAGAGCAATTTTTTAAAAATGAAGTATTTAAATATGATGTAGAAAATATACAAGATAAAGAAGAAAAAGAAATAGATAAAGAAATGAATAAATTAGATTGTAAAAGAAGATTAACTGAAAAAAAGAAATTAAAAGAAGTAAATGATTTAAAAGGTTTAGATACTACTGAATTAGAAGAACAAATAAAAGTATTAACAAAAGAATATGAAAAAATAAAAAAAAAAGAAGAACCGAAAGTTGAATTAGAATTAAATAATACAGAAAAATTATTACAAAAAGGAAGAATATTAGGATTTTATTTTAATGAAGGATCAAAAAGAGATTTTCCCCATTTTTCCATGAATGGGCCAAAAGAAATGGGTGCCCAGGAAATTATAGATTTTAAAGTTTTGAGAAAGGAAGAACAAGCAAGAAGATTTTTTGATTATTCTTGTTGTCTTGAAGAAAGAAAAAAAATAAATAAAATTATGGTCTATTTAAGATTTTGGTGTAGGTTTTTTGTAGAAAACCAATTTTTTGATGCTATATCTTTAATCGTTATTATTGCAAATACAGTCCTTATATTAATAAGTGATCCAACTGATCAGAATAATTGGGGTAATATTACTGATAGTTATTTTTTATATTTTTACACAGTTGAATCTATATTAAAAATAATTGCTTTCAGATTTTGGTCAGGAGAAGATGCTTATATTAAAGACTCTTGGAATATTTTGGATTTTTTTGTAGTAGTGGTTGGTTGGATATTATTAATAGTTGAAAAAGCATTAAATGGAACTAAAATATCAGGACTTGCCGGATTAAGAGCATTTAGAATTTTACGTCCTTTAAAAACAGTAAAAAGATTTAAAGGTTTAAAAAAATTAGTAATGGCTTTACTTTTATCTTTAGGACATTTAGGAGAAACTGGAATTGTTCTTTTCTTCTTTTTCCTTATATTTGCAATAGCTGGAAGACAAATGTGGCAAGGATTCTTTTTTAAAAGGTGTATGAACGTTAATTTTGGATTTCTTTATACATTTCAAAAAGATAAACAAATGTGTTCATTTGATACGGATTGTGCAGAATTAGAAACATTTGGAGAAAGATATATTTGTGCTAAAGGATATCAGAATCCTGATATGGGAGCATTTAACTTTGATAGTGTTTTAACGGGATTTGTAACAATTTTTATGATGGCTACATTAGAAGGATGGTCAGATATATTTACTTATGTAAGTAAAACATTCAAAGATAAAATATATATAAATCCTATTATTATTTTCGCATATTTTCACTTCTTTATTTTCTTATCTTCTTTTTATATGCTCAAATTATTTTTAGCTGTAACTAATGCAGAATATGAACATATTGAAGTGTCTAGAAGAGAATTAACTGAAAAAAAAAGTTTTTTTAAATTAATTCAATCAAAATATGACGTAAAAATGAAAGAAAAATTAGAAAAAAAAGAAAAAGAAAGACAATTAAAAGCAAATAATAGTAAAAAAAGTGATGAGGCTTTAAGAGATTTATATTATAAAGTAGCCGATGAGGCTTTTGAAATAAATAAAAATAGAAGAAATATTCCTATATTATATTCAACAGTTAAAGATATGTATATTATGACAAATAATAATCCAGAAGAAATATATTTACAAACACTAAGAATAGATGATGAAGAGACATTTTTAGGAAAAGATATAAAAAGACAACAAAAAGAAATAGATAAATTAATAGATGAAAAAGTAAAAGAAATGAAAAATGCTGCAAAAATTCAAAAAAAACAAGGTATAGAAGAGGAAGAAGAAGAGGAAGAAAAAACCAAGGTGGTTGGTCGCGCAGAGAAGGGTTATATTACGATTCCAGCTACTTGGAAGCAAATTCTTGACGCTAGTGACGAGAAACTCGTGCGATATACGGACGAAGACGGTGATTTTGACGTGTTGATTAACTCTGGCCCGATTAGCGAAGTAACGGCAGAGGGCTTTACGGAATACCAGCTCGGCCTTTCGAAGGCAGAAGCGAAGGATGCAGATACGCTCACTTCGAATAAGGCAACGCTTGGCGACTTTAAGAATGTCTATACGATTAAGTACTATGCTACCGAAAGGCAGAAATACGTCGTAAAGTACGTCTTCGAATCGGCCACGACAAATACGACCTACTTCATCTGGATGGAGTGCGCTAGCGAGAGCAGCAGTTACTTCACGAGCATTCCAAAGAGCTTCGACGTAGTAAAGAAGTAAAACACGAAAACTAGCGCGAGGGCGCTAGTTTTTTGTTGAACAACTTCTGTGCTATAGTGAAAAGAGTATGAAAGCTGCGAGGACGACTGAGTATTACAAGGTTTTGTGCGCCGATTTTCCAGATTGGCTGAACGAATATATTAATACGCGCGAACTCCAGACGCAGAAGTATATTAGTGTGACATGCGGAGCACTCTATACGGACTTATTTGATAGTGACATTTTTTATTCAAGCTTAGACCACTCGATTGCGGTGGCGTTAGTGGTCTGGCATTTTACGCATGATAAGAAACAGACGCTTGCCGGGCTTTTCCATGATATTTCGACGCCAGCGTTCAAACATTGTGTAGACTTTTTGAATGGCGATTATATGAAGCAAGAGTCGACGGAGGATTTGACGCGGGCGTTTATTGAAAAATCTGATGATGTTTTGAAGCTCCTAAAACGCGACGGGATTACGGTTGACGAGATTTGCGACTACCATATTTATCCGATTGCGGATAATGATACGCCGCAGCTTTCGGCGGATAGGTTGGAATATTCGCTTTCGAATGCACTGTTTATTTATAAGACTGCAACGCTTGATGAGGTGAAAGAGTTTTACGACGATATTGAGGTCCAGGAGAATGAGAATGGAGAAGTGGAACTAGGTTTCAAAACGAAGGCGATTGCAAGAAAGTTTGTCCTGCTGACGAGTAAGATGTCGGTGGTTTATCGTGATGAGCGGTTGCGTTTTTCGATGCAGTTTATAGCCGATGTGCTGAAGGGGCTGAAAGACGAGGGGAAGATTACGGTCGAGGAGCTCTATGATTTGAAAGAGTCTGAGGTGATGAGGATTATAGAACGCTCAAGGTATAAAGACGCATTCAATGCATGGCGCAAAGCGAAGAAGATTCATAAGTCAAAAACCGAGCCGAAGGGCGTTTATTACGTCAACCATGGCGCAAAGATTCGCTACATTGATCCGCTATGGAACGGCGTGCGTATGTCGAAGGCCTGCAAGATTGCAAAAAAGGCAATCGATAAAAACTTGGCCTACGATATGGATTACTACACGTATTTGAATTTTAATTTGGCGTAGACGGATCCAACAGGGGGCGGAGTTGACTTTTGCGCGATTTTTTGGTGTAATATATATAGCTTCTAGAAAGGGAGGTGGGCAAAATGTCTACGAAAATGAATGAAGGAGCCGCTCTTTATTATGGCACTATTGGAGAAACCTTAGAGTTTATGGCTGATGGGCAGAAGAAGCACGATTGTCTCTTGTCGCCGGCGTTTATGCTCGATGAATGGAAAAAGAAGAGTGAATTCGTTTCGGATGAGTTCGACTCGGTAGTAGATAAACATGATGTTTATTTAATGAAATTCTCTGAAAATGGGCATGAATATGCCGTCGCGTATGTAAGAATGGCGCATCCGAATCCCCAGATTGGCGATGATGCGGCCTTTATTAATCAGATAATAAAGGACGGCGAAGAATTGTCTCATTCGAGATTATCAATCAAAGAGTATGAGCATATTCTCTTTGATTTAGCCGAAGTGGAAGGTTGACAATGTCCCCTGGTTTACCAGGGGATTTTACTAGCTTGAGGTATAATATAGGATATGAGTTTAAAAATTGGAATTGTTGGTTTGGCGAATGTGGGGAAGAGCACGCTTTTTAATGCGCTGACGAATGCTGGCGCACTCGCGGCAAATTACCCATTTGCAACGATTGAACCAAATACTGGTATCGTTGGCGTTCCGGATGAGCGCCTTGATGTATTGGCGAAGATGTACGAGTCGGATAAAGTGGTTCCGGCGACAGTTGAGTTTGTAGATATTGCTGGTCTTATTGCTGGCGCATCGAAGGGTGAAGGTCTCGGCAATAAGTTCCTCGCGAATATTCGTGAGTGCGCCGTGATTTGCCATGTGGTGCGCGTGTTTGCTGATAGTAATGTAACGCATGTTGCGGGCGGCCCAGATCCAAAACGCGATATTGAGACGGTAGAGATGGAGCTTGCGCTAGCAGATATTGAGACGCTAGAGAAGACGATTCCGAAGATTCAGAAGGAAGCGCGCGGTGGCGACAAAGATGCGGCGAAGCGCGCCGAGCAGGCAGAAAAAGCGCTCGAGGCTTTGAAGAACGGCCAGACGCATGTCGAGCCGGTTAGCGGCCTAGATCTTCTTTGCGGCAAGCCGGTTTTCTATATGTTTAATATGGACGAAAATGAGCTTATCGATGAAGCGAAGCGTAAGGAGCTCGCCGAGATGGTAGCGCCAGAGAAGTGTGTATTTGTGAACGCAAAACTTGAGGCAGAGATGGCAGATATGAGCAAAGAAGAGAAGAAGGAGTTCCTCGATAGCTATGGCATTAAGGAAGACGGCCTAACTCAGCTCGTACATGTCGCATATGATACGTTGAAGCTCCAGAGCTATCTGACGGCGGGCAAGAAAGAAACGCGCGCCTGGACAATTCCGCAGGGCGCAACGGCTCCAGAGGCGGCGGGCGTGATTCATACCGATTTTCAGCGTGGTTTCATAGCGGCGTCTATTTGTTCTTATGATGATTTGGTCCGGCTTGGTTCGGAAAAAGCCGTGAAAGAAGCCGGTCTCATGCGCACGGAGGGCAAGGATTACGTGATGCGTGACGGCGACGTTGTTGAATTTAAATTTAACGTCTAGAACGCTTCGCTTCCACGAGGGGACACATTCCCTTCGTGGGGACTCCCTTTGAGTGTGACAAAATAGTCAGGCACATGTCCTGACTTTTTTGTTATTTAATATTTGCGAAAATAAAAATGGTTATGCTATAATTTTGGTATGAGTCTAGGTTATGGTGTGGGCGATTTCTTTGCATTAGACATCGGTACAGACGCACTAAGAATGATTGAGCTTTCCGGCGGTGCACAGCACGGCTGGACTTTGCAACGGTTCGCATATGTGCCTGTTGATCGCCAAATTCTACAAGACAGCAGCGATGCTGGTAAACGTCGTCTCGGCGAGACGATTGTAACTGCCGCGCAACAAGCGGGCATTAGAACTAAAAATATTGCGCTCGGTCTTCCTTCGAACAAGACCTTTACGGCGATTGTTGAGGTGCCAACGCAAGATAAGAAGTCGATGGAAAAGATTATCAAGTACCACATCGACCAGTATATCCCGATGCCTGTCGAAGACGCGAAAGTTGACTACGTAATTATTGGGCCAAGCCCGAACGATCCGGCCATAACCGAGGTGCTTCTTTCTTGTACTTCTATTAAGTACGCAGAAGAGAAGATGGAAAGCGTAGAATCCTTTGGCTTTAACCTAGTCGCTCAAGAGCCAGAAGCGATTGCGATGTCCCGCTCATTGACGCCTCCAGGGCTTTCTGATGCACGTCTAATTATCGATTTCGGTGAAGATTCGACGGATTTGTCGATTGTTTATGGTGCCCCAAGGCTTGTTCGTATGCTTCCTGGTGGTCTATCTGTACTAGTCCGCACGGTTGCAAACTCACTCAATGTGAAAGAGAGCCAGGCTCGCCAGTTCATCTTGAAGTTTGGTCTCGCTCAGGATAAGCTCGATGGTCAGGTGTTCCGCGCGCTTGATAGCACGCTCGAAAACTTCGCATCTGAACTTTCGAAATCTGCACGCTTCTTCCAGACAAAGTATCCAAATGTCCAGGTTGGCGGTATCGTTCTATCTGGCTTTGCTGGTGTCATTCCATTCTTGCCTGAATATATCGAGGCAAAGACTGGTATTCAGACGATTCAGGGTAATCCATGGCAGATGGTCAAGGTTACTCCACAACAGCAAATGGCACTTTCTCAGGTGGCAGCAGAGTTTTCGGTGGCGATTGGCTTAGCGGAAAGGACAAATACGAGGTAGTTTATGTACGAAATTAGTCTTGTTCCAGATGTAAAAGCCGAGCTTCTCAAGAAGCTTCGCATTCGCAACTTAGTCATCTTCATCTGCCTTATCGTGGCGGCTGGTTGTGGCGTCGTAATCTTCCTCCTACTCGGTGTAACCGGTAGCCAGGGCATTGCACTTAGCGCGATGGATACGGAAATCGCATGTCGTGCTGATGGCGTCGTGAAGGGTGGCAGATGTGACACGAAGTACGGTACGGCCGTCTTGAAGTTTACTAATGCCGAAGAGCTCCTCACGATTCAGGATCAGATGAATAATCTCCGCCTTCTTAACGATAATAAGATTAAGTTCTCTCGTGTGTTTGGCGTGCTCGATGTGATTTTGCCAACGGGTGACAATGAAGTGAAGATTTCTCAGCTCAGAACCGATATTAACAATAACATTCTTTACTTCGACGCCGTGGCTAGCGCTTCAAATAACATTGGTTATCGTGCGCTCGAGGCATTTAAGAAGAATGCGAAGCTTTCCTACTACGATTATGGTAGCTATATGCGCCTCGATAAGGAAACTGGCGACTATGTTGAAATTCCAAGCTTCTGTATCGACGAAGAGGTGGATGCAAACGGCGTGACCTTTGGTATTTACCACAAAGGCAAGCCTGGTTGCGAAGCTCCAATGATTGAGGGGAAGACCGAGGGCGACGAAGAGCTTGAGGATGAGGAATTAGAAACCGAAACTCAGACGAAGACAAACGCTTCTACGGAAGAGAGCACGGTTACCGATATCCGCATTCGCCGTACTTATAATGATCAGAACGACATGGAAAAGTATCGTAGCGGTAAAGATAACTATGGTGATAGCACTACGAAGGGTTATTACTTCGAAAGTAGCTGCTTGCAGTACGATAATGGCAAGTTTGACGAAGCGGCAACGCTCGAGCAATGCCCATTGCTATCCGAAGAACCAAATATTGGCGACTCTTCGTACGGTCGCAACAGCGAAGATGAGATGGTCCTTTCGTTCTCGTCGACGCTCACAATTACGCGTGATGTTTTCCTAGCTCGCAACAAGCATGTTCAGGTGATTGGTCCTACCCGCCAGAACGTGACGGATAGCTACATCCAGGTTCGCGACATGTTTACCGAAGCAGCAGATAAGGAGGTGAACGAGTAATGGCTGAAACTAAAAAAGCAGCACCAAAGACTAGCAATGGTCGCGGGAAGGGCGTCGCATTTGCCAAATGGGCGAAGATTGATCGCGCTCAGCGCAATATGCTTGTCGCAGTCTCTCTAGCGTCGGTTGTGCTTGGCGTCACTGCGGTTGGCGTTATCTACTTGTCGAAGGTGATCGCTTTCAATGCGAAGGTGATTGGCGAGAAGGGCAAGGTTATTGAAGATTACAAGAAGATTCAAAACAACCTTCAGGTGATTTCTGATAGAGTAAATGAACTCAGAGACGATAGCGCACTCGAGGTAGTGGCACGCACGCGCTCAGCAGACTGTGCTGGCCTAGCTATTAATAAGCTTGGTGCTACAAGCTCTGTTGAGGATATTGAGCTAACTCGTACCTGCACGGCGCTTCGTGTGATTCCTGATGCTTTGCCGTCGCAGATGAACGATGAGGCGACACTTGCAAGCTTGAACTGGCTGCTTCTCTGGAGCGATCCACAGCTCAAGATTGATGGTATTTCCGGCACGGAAGTTGAAGGTGTCGCATTGGTTGACAGAGACGGCGGCACAAGCGCATCTTCCTTGCAGCCAACTGGCGCCGCGATTTCAATTAATGACGGCAGCGCGAAGGTCCACAAGGCGCTCGATACGATTGAGAACTCGATTCGCAATTACGATATCGCATCGGCAACGATTACTTGGTCTGGTGGTACCGTGAATGAGCGCAATACCTATATCCCAGAGACGATTGAGCTCAACGCGACATACCGTGCTTACTACTCGAACGCAAAGAAGATTGAGAAGAAAACCAAGAAGATTTGCGCTGACGATACGAGTGCTAAGTGCACTGGTAGGAGGAAAAAGTAAATGAAAAATACTGATATTGCATTAGTTATAATGATTGCTCTCGTAGCAACTGTGATTTCCTATTTCGTCGGCAATGCTTTGCTTGGTGATCCAAACGAGAAGGTAACTAGCGTTGAATATATGGATGTTATTAGCAGCGATGTTAATGACCCGGATATTGAATCGTTCAACGTTGATGCGCTCAACCCAACAGTTGAGGTTTACGTCGGTAACTGTGGTCCAATGGAAGTTTGGGACGCAAACGCTAAGGTTTGCCGCTCAAAGATGGCTAGCGACGAAGAGGAAGAAACCGAGGAATCCAATAAAGAATCCGACAATACTTCGTTTGACAGCTCTGATGCTGATGATGAGTATAGCTCTGGCGTAGAAAACAATACGGGGGAATAGCATGCTTCTGACGAAGGAGCAGGAACAAAGCGTAGTAAAACTCCTCATTGAGGATGGTCTTGTTGATGGCGCATTAGCGCAGAAGACATATACCGAAGCGCAGAGTGCTGGTCAGCCGGTTTTGGCGGCGCTACGTTCGAAGAGTGTTGCTTCGGATGATATTATTCAGCACGCAACGGCAATTGTGACGAATACGCCATACATTGATTTGCGCAATATCAAGTTCGATAAAGATAAGCTTTTGAAGATTCCTCAGGATACGGCGAAGGCTCACAAGGTTGTGCCGCTTGGCGAGAAGGATGGTCAGCTGTTTATCGCGGTGATTGATCCGACGAACATCCAGCGCATAGATTACATCGCCACACTCGTGAAGATGGCGGTACGCCCGATGATGACTTCGGAGGCGGGTATTCAGAATGCGCTCATGCAGTATGTGGCGGACCTTAAGGACGTCGACCGTATTGCGGAGAGGGGCCAGGAGCAAGAGCAAGCTGGTGGTGCTGGTGGTAAAGAAGTTCAGACGATTACGCAGGACTCGCCAATTTCGAAGGCTTTGACCTCGATTCTTGATTATGCCGCAAAGTCGAAAGCTTCGGATATTCATATCGAACCGCTCGAGAATTCGCTAGTCATTCGTTGCCGCGTGGATGGCGTGCTTCGTAAGACGATGGAGTTGCCAAAATCGATTGAGCCGGCCCTGGTGTCGCGCATTAAGATTATGGCGAAGCTAAAGATTGATGAGCACCGCTTACCACAGGATGGCCAGTTCTCAGTGCTCGTGAATGATAACGAGATTGACCTTCGTATTGCAACTTCGCCAGTGGTTTGGGGCGAGCAGGTCGTTATTCGTCTCTTGGATAAGAGCGGTACCTCGATGGAAGTTGAGGAGATGGGTATGACTGGTCGCGCATTGAAGGATGTGATTGCTGGCATTTCGCGCCCGAACGGCATGATTTTGACTTCTGGTCCTACTGGTTCTGGTAAGACGACTACGCTCTATGCACTCGTGAAAAAGATCAAGAATGAAACAATTAATATTGTGACACTCGAGGATCCGGTTGAGTACAAGATGGACGGCGTGAATCAGATTCAGATTAACACTGATGCTGGTTTGACTTTCGCGTCGGGTTTGCGTTCGATTTTGCGTCAGGACCCTGACGTAGTGATGGTCGGCGAGATTCGCGATGCGGAAACTGCGAACCTTGCGGTGCAGGCGGCTCTGACGGGCCACTTGGTGTTCTCGACTTTGCACACGAACTCGGCAGCAGGTATTTTGCCTCGTCTTCTCGATATGGGTATCGAGCCATTCCTTCTTGCCTCGACTCTTAATACGGTTATTGGTCAGCGTCTCGCACGCCGCGTGTCCGAGCGCAAGGAGTCGTTCCAGACACCAGAGCTCGAAACTGCAGCGATTAAGCAGGCAGTAGGGAACTTGCTCCCGCAAACTCAGGCTGACGTGGCGATTGTCTCGGAAAAGTTAGGCTATGGCACATTGCCGCTTGCTACTGCGTCGCACTTTACGCTCGTGAAGGGTATTGAAACGGAAGATGCGCCAGGTGGCTATAAAGGCCGTATTGGTCTCTTTGAGACAATTGATGTTGATGACGATATTCAGAAGCTGATTGTGGCGCACGCAACGTCTGGCGATATTATGCGCGTTGCGAAGATGAAGGGCACGATTACGATGCGCCAGGACGGTATCATGAAGGCGCTTGCTGGTTATACTACGATCGAAGAAGTGAACCGCGTGTCGTCCGATTTGGCCTAGTTTTTACAGGGGTAGAGATTGACTTTTTGAGTAATTTGTGATATAATAGAAAGATATTTTGCATTTTTACATTTTTTGAAAAGGAGGAAACTCTATGACACTTGATTTCGTAGAAGAACTGATTTTCTCTGACGGAGAAGAGATTTCGGTCGTAGAATCCATGATGAACACTTGCGCGGAAGAGGTCGGTCTTGAGGATTTTGACTATCCTGAGTCTAAAGACGATATGCGTATGATTCGCAAGGACTACGTCGAGAAAAGACTTGAACCGCTAGTATTGAAGATGCTAGACTTTGCCGCAAAGACGCGTGACAAGAAAGAGGTTCTGATACTGAGGGAATACTATGGTATTCATAGGCATCGGCTCACTCCGCTCGAGATTAGGAAAAACTATCGCAAAAAGAGCGTATTCCAGGTTATGGAAATAGTCGAGGAGATGATGAGGAGTCTGAGATATGATGACGAACTTGGCCCTTGGCAATACTTGCTGATGGCAGCGATGTTTCTTCCGGCGGAACCCTGGAGGTTGTTTATGCGGGAACTTCGTTGGTGCGCGAAGCATAGAGATATCTGCCAGACTGATGAGGCTATTATGACTATGCATGACATAGTAAGCAAAAAGGGCTAAAATGCAAAATAGCCGAGGCGCGAGCCTCGGTTTTTTAATGGCTATTTTGCCTCGACGATAAAGATAGTATTTCGCTCAAACATGCCGAATGCGAAGCCGAGTTGGAGGAAGAGCGGCATGTTCTCGTAGGCGTGGAAACTGGTTCGATCGATGAACTCGTTGATGCTGATGTTTTCCTCGTAGCCGTAGGGATTTTGGATAGTTACACGGCTTTTTGCGGCGTCGAGGCCGGTGACGAGGGAATAGTGGAGAGTCCACTCGTTTTTGAGTTTTGCAGCCCATTCGAATGGGACTGGTATGCCGGCCTTGAGGCTGTCGTAGACTTTATCAATTAGCTCCGAAGCCTTTAGGTTCTTATACATGGTTGTTTTGTAGGCCGGGAATTGCGTATTCATTTCTTTTTCGAATGAAACGCCAGTCGAAGTGACGACTTTCCCATATTGGTCGTATAGTGAAGCTTCGGTTAGTTGGTCGTTTCCGGTCCATTTGCCGAACATCTCGATGACGGCGTACCCGCAAGAAACGTCTTGCTTGATAAATTTTGCATTATCAATGGCGATGGCCGTTTGGTATTTTGGGTCGGTGAGAATGCTCGAGTAATCGTCAATGAGCTCCGCGGCTTTGGCGTTATTGATAGCGAGGGCAATCAAGATAGTCGTGATCAGCAGAGCAATAATGCCGCCGAGGATGATAAGAATAAGTTTTAGCTTTTTCATGTAATTATTTTAGCATGTGTTCGCCTATTCGAGAGAGCGCCTTGGCTGATGCCAAGGCTATACCTCAGGGCGTCGCCTCGGAAAGAGAAGCGCAAAGCGCTTGCTTTCGCTCGGCTCCTACTTCGACCGAACTACGTTCGCCTCTCTCGAACTCCGATATAGGTAGAATAAAAAATAACCCCTGTGGGGTTGTTTTTTTATTCTACTGGTGCGGGTTGAGAGAGTCGAACTCTCATGTTGAGTTTGGAAAACTCACATAATAACCGTTATATGAAACCCGCGCGTATCTGGGGTGGGTAAAAGGGTTCGAACCTTCGACCTTCGGTGCCACAAACCGACGCTCTAACCAGCTGAGCTATACCCACCAAGTGAGATACGCTTTACTAATTATATCAGATTATTACTTATTCGCAAGGATTAAGAGATAGGCGAGGTAGCCAAGACCGGCGCCTGCGGCAATCACGCCAATGACGGCGAGGGTCCAGAGCCAACCGGATTTCTTCTTTGGAGATTCGGTAATGACGTGCTTACCGGTGTTGGTATTGTCGTGAAGTGGGCTCTTGTGGCTGTAAACATTATGAGTGCTCTTGAGGCGGGAAGCGCTAGTCTCCGGAATGTTCGAACCGAGTGGGCGCTTTTCGACCTGAGCGTTAGGATCGAGGAATGGCGAACGAACGCCGAGAGAATAATTATTTGCATTTGGTGCTGGAGCAACTTTGGCGGCCGGTTTTGCGACTGGTTTCGGTGCTGGCTTTGCAACTGGCGCAACTGGACGGACAGCTGGCTTTGCAACAGGGTGCTGGACTTGCTTTGCAGTTGGATGAGCGGCAAGATGGGCAGCCTTGGCGGCCGGATTAGCGGCGACGCGTGGCGCGACTGGCTTGACTGGGGCAGGGCGCTTGACTGGTGCGGCTGGACGAACAGCTGGTTTCGCAACTGGGCGAGCGGCTGGTTTGATAGCGACAGTACGAGTAGTAGTGGTGACGTGAGCGATTACCTGTGGGCGGCGTGGGGCAAAATCCATGAACATGCCACGGCTAACAGGCTTCTTTGGTTCGGCTGGTTTTTGGGCAGCAGCAGGTTTGGCCTTCGCGGTCTCGCGAGCGCTCATTGCTGCATTTACGGCTTTATCTAATTCATCGTAATTGATACTGTTATCGCTCATTTTTGACACCTTTAGCTATCTCTAAGATAGCACAGAATTGGTCAGCAATCAAACTTGCATTGCCGATCAAGAGGCCATCGATGCCGTCAATAGAGAGATAGCCGGCTGCGGTGTCTTTATTTACAGAGCCGCCGTAGAGGATAGAGATGTTTTCGGCGGTCTGCGCGTCATAGCGACGAGCGATGTGTTTACGGATGAGTTTTTGGGCTTCTTCGATATCTAATGGGCTAGCAGGCTTAGCGCCCTTGTTGCTACTGATAGCCCAAACTGGTTCGTAGGCGATAATAACCTTGTCGACGTCTTCGGCGCTCACCTGACTGAGACCAGCGGCGAGTTGGTCGTAGATAGCGGCTTTGGTTTCGCCGTCGCGGCGTTCGAGTTCGGTTTCGCCGATGCAGAGAATAGGGGTGAGGCCGTTACGAATGGCGGCGGCGACTTTTTGCGCAATGATTTTATCGGTTTCGTTGAAAACATAGCGACGTTCGGAGTGACCGATGATGACGTAATCTACGAAGCTGCGGATCTGAGTTGGAGAAACCTCGCCAGTGTAGGAGCCGTAATCCTGCCAGTGGCAGTTTTGGGCGGCAAGCTTGAATTGGCGTCGATTAATCTGAAGCGAAAGGGTCTGGAGGGAAACCATGCCCGGGGCGAGGATAGCCTGGACCTTGCGAACTGGCTGATAGCGATTCGCGAGCTTGTTGAGGTAAAGGCTGGCTTCGCCTGGAGTGAAATTCATCTTCCAGTTTGCGATAATGTAAGTTTTACGGTTGTTGTCCATAGTTTTCCTCGGTTAAAGTTTATAGTTCGGTTGGCCGTAGGCGGTCCAAGCGAAGATGAAGCAAAGCTCCGTGATGATAAGAGCGAAGATTGTGAAGATGCTGGCGGCAGGGAAGATGAAGAGGAGAATGATGGTCGCGATGGTCCAGACGATGAGCGAGAAAACGATTTCTGCGCCGAAGATGGTGATATGGAAGAATTTGGCGAGTTTTGCGATGTATTTGCGGAGGCTGTTGTTGTAGATGCGAGCCGCAATGATAATGAGCGCTAATGTCAGGATAATGGCGCCGATAGTGATGGCGATGTTGAGGGCCGGGTTTAAGTTGATGCCCGGGGTCGCTTCGCCGGAAGCAGTCTGGGCAGGAACGACGCCGAAGATGTCGGGGATCGTTTCGCTCGGATGGTTAATTCGATAAATAATGGCATAAATTGCTAGAGCAATTAGCCCAAGATCAAAGACTGCGCCCACGAAAAGGAGAAGTCTTCCTGATGCACGCAACACCCGCGCAAAAAGATTATTCTTCATATCTTTATTTTAGCATAAGCGAGAAGAATTAGCTATTTTTTACTGATAGCGAGGATACCGCGGAGGGCATAGGCAGTGTCTTCGTGGCTACGAACAGTGATGGTGTCGACGCCCATTTGGACGACTGGGTAATCGTTGCCGCCTGGCTGCGTCATGTCGCCAAAGTAGAGAACTTCTTCTTTTGTGACGTTCAGCTCTTCGAGGAGGTGAGTCATGCCGAAGACCTTATTCATGCCAGGAATGAAGGCGTTGATGCTAGTGGTGCCACCAATCTCGTACTCATAAGATGGGGCGAGCTCCTTCGCGCGAGCGACGATAGCTTCGCGCTTTTTGCAATCTGGGTCCCAGGCGTATTTAACCTCGGTGCCGGCCTTTTGGCCGAGGGCAGAGAAGGTAACTTGGCTGAGACGATTCTCGATAATTTCGTCGCCTTCGGCAACCTTGTCCTGTTCCCAGTAGCCGAGCTCTTCGGCAGCTTGCTGGATGGCTTTGGTGATCTCGGAAACTTGGTCGTCGGTGAGTGGGTAGTTGTAAACTTGCTCCCATTCCGTGCCGTTATAGCGATAATACTGGGTGCCCTGAGCGACGAAAAGATGGAGATGCTTGAGCTGCTCGTCGGTGACGTTGACGTCTTTTAGGCGGTTGACGATTTGAATTAGGAATTGGTCGAATTTCTGACCAGAAATTGGGCAGATTTCGTAGTAATCCAAGAGGTCGCGGAGGAGTTCGGCAATCTCATCCGGGATAGGCGTCTTGGCAATATTAAGAGTTTGATCAATATCAAAAGAGAGTACTTTTTTCATATATCCATTATACATGAAAAAGCCCGTGCTGGTTGCACGGGCCTTTTTTGAGAGATGCGTTTTTTGGATTAGTCTGAGCTTCCGACGTAAATCGCGAGCTCGGGAACGATTGCTGCTGCCGCTTCTTCGACGCTGACCTGGTCGGTCAGAATCGCTTTTGCGTAGTCCCTGCCGGTCAATGTGACCGTTGAGATGCCGGAACCACCACCGTTTGCCGGATCACCGCCGCCTGTCGGGGTTGCGTTTGCATTCGCATTCGCATCGCCGCCTGTGGGCGCAGGATTGGCGTTGTCGCCACCGCTTGCGGGCGCAGGGTTGTCACCGCCGCCTGTCGGGGTTGCGTTTGCATTTGCATTACCGCCTGTGGCTGCGCTAGATCCTGAACCGTCGCCAGAAGTTGTTGCGGTCGTGGTCGTGCTGCCTGCATTCGCATTCGCATTTGCATTCGCATTTCCGTTTGTGGGCGCATCGGCCTTCTTCTGGACGAATCCCTTTTTGGTCATCCAGTCTCTGAGGGTTGTATTGATGAGCTTTTCGCCGCTATCATCAATGCATACTGACTCGGGACACTCGATAATGAGTTCGTCGCCATCGGTGACTTTAGGGAGCGTTCCGTCAGCGGGGAAAGACTTCGAATTCTTGTTGGGTTCGATGAAATACTCCTTGATGGCGCCGAGGAACATGTTCAAGTCGTTCTGACTCATGATTTCCTGTTCTTCTGCGGCGACAACCCTCATTACTCTGCCGTTATTAGTGCAAAAAGCCTTGGGTGACTTCTTGCCAACAACCTTCTCATTTGTGATTGCGGTGCTCATGAGAGCACCATTCTTCAAAAAATACAGTTTGTCCATAATCTTTACTCCTTTGCAATATTTGTTTTTGGACTTAAAAGTTGCAGCCCCACATTATGTCGGGCATTAAACGCAGTAGAGGAGGGCTACTACGCTTGATGCCCGAAGTAATGCGGTCGGAGTAAAAATTGAGACATTTCTAAACATCTCTCTTAAAGAGCTATATATGAGATCACCTCACATATGCCCTTATTTTATCACACTTTGCCAAAAAAGTCAATAGCCACAAGGGGAATTTGGTGGTTTTGCAAGCACAAAAAACCACCCCTGTTAGAACAGAGGTGGCTTTTTGGCTACTTTACGAGGGCAAACTTGTTCTTGCCGCGTTTAATGAGTGTAATTTCGCTAATTTGGGTGTCTTCGGTGGCTTTTACGCCGTTTACGGAGATGGCGCCAGAGGCGATGAAATTGCGACCTTCGCCCTTGCTGGAGGCGAGACCGGTCTCGACGAGGATGTCGAGGAGCTGGGCGCCTTTTGTGGCGGTAGGGAAGCTCTTGGCGAGAAGATCGAGCTCATCGGCGCTGAGGTCAGAAATCTGGCCTTCGCCGAAGAGAATACCAGTGATTTTCTCGGCGGAATTGGCGGCGTCGATGCCATGAACAACTTCTGTAACCATGTGAGCGAGCGTGCGCTGGCCATAGCGAGCGCCTGGATTCTCGGCGTGCTTGGCGAGGATTTCGCTGAGCTCATCAGGGGTGACGATGGTGTAGTACTTGAAGTATTCTTCGAGAACTTCGTCAGGCTGGTTGAGCCAGAACTGGTAGAAATCGAAAATGCTGGTCTTTGCGCTGTCGAGCCAGACGGCGTTACCTTCGGACTTGCCGAATTTGCGGCCGGTGACTTTGTCGATAATGAGAGGGCAGGAATAAGCGTCGGCTTTGGCGCCCTCGAGGCGGCGGATGAGGTGGATACCAGAGGTGCAGTTGCCGTACTGGTCGGCACCGCAGAGCTGGAGATCAACGTGATGAGTGCGGAAAAGATGGAGGAAATCGTAACCCTGAATGAGGGTGTAGCTAAACTCGGCGTAGCTGATGCCGGAGCCACCTTCGCCGATGCGTTTCTGGACGAATTGGCGGTCGAGAAGCTGAGTCATGCTGAAGGCTTTGCCGATTTCGCGGAGGAATGGGAGGAATTTGACTTCGCCAAACCAATCGAGGTTATCGAGAACCTGGGTGTCGGCTGGGGAATGAGTGACGCGGACGATTTGCTTGGCGAGAGCGACTTTGTTCTTTGCGATTTCGTCGAGGCCCTTGAGGTCACGTTCGACGGTATCTTTCGGATCGCCAATTTGGCCAGTTGCGCCACCAACGAGATAATACGGAGTATAGCCGTGGCGAACGAAGCAGGCGCACATCATGAGAGCAGCGAGGTGGCCGATGTGAAGAGAATCGGCGCTAGGGTCGGTGCCCCAATAAAAATTACGCGGAGCTTTGTCTAGGTCTGCTACATTGTCCAGCGTATGCTCGGCGATAAAACCGCGCCACTGGAGCTCTTCGGATAATGTCATGGAATACTCCTTTAATAATTATTTTGGTAG
>JAGCSL010000020.1 GCA_017964115.1 Candidatus Saccharimonadota bacterium | reverse complement strand
GCGAATCCACTGGCCGTTAAGCCAGAGTAACTTTTGCTCGTCATAGCGAGCGCCAGCGCGCTGAATACGAGTTAAGTCAAACTTCTTAATTAAATCTTCTTTGCTATAAAGCTCTTGTTCGGTGCCGTCGTTCCAGCCGAGGCAGGCGAGGAAGTTGAGCATGGCTTCTGGCAAAATGCCGTCTAGGCGGTAATCGTTGGCAGATTTGGCGCCGTCGCGCTTCCCTAGTTTTTTGTTGCCGGTTGGTGCGAGGATGTGCGGCAAATGCACGAATTTTGGACGTTCGAGTTCGAATGCTTCATAGAGTTCGAGGTAATTGCCCATACTTGGTAAATATTCTTGACCGCGCATAACATGGGTGACGCCCATCGTGGCATCGTCGACAATGTGGGCAAAGTTATAAGTAGGCAAACCGTCGGCCTTGATGAGAATAATATCGTCTTGAGTTTCTGGCCCCATATGAAGGTCGCCATAAACCTCGTCATGATAATCGTAATCTTTTGGCTCACTTTTTAGGCGAAGTGGCATGCCAACTTCCCATTCCGGAGTCTTTTTTGGTCGATAATTGCGGTATAGAAATGCCTTTTTGGCTTTGTTGCTTTCTTCGCGATATTTTGCAACGGTTTCGCTTGGAGTTGGATCGGCGTAGGCGCGGCCTTTGGCAATGAGTTTTTTGGCCCATTCGTAATAGATTTCTTTACGTTGAGTCTGATAATAAGGACCGTGGTCGCCGCCCCTGTCTGGGCCTTCGTCCCAGTCGAGTCCGAGCCAAAGTAGAGTGTCTTTGATTAAGTCAGTAGCACCTTCGACATAGCGGGCCTGATCAGTGTCCTCGATGCGCAAAATAAACGTTCCCTTGCTTTGTTTGGCGACAAGGTATGGATAAATTGCCGAGCGAACATTACCAATGTGAATATAGCCGGTCGGCGACGGCGCAAATCGAGTAACTGTTTTCATGAAGCATATTATAACATCTTATTCGAGGTGTTGCTATGCTGCTTTGATCTTGGTATACATTACAGTGTCGTAATATTTGCCACCAAGGCACTGTTCTTCTTTTAGTCTTGCCTCAAACGGAAAACCTAGTCGTTTAGCGACAGCTACGGAAGCTTCGTTCTCGGGCGCGGCGTCAATCGTAACACGATGCATGCCGAGTTTGTCAAAACAATAATCTGCCAAAGCGCTAGCGCTGCGCGTCATGATACCTTTACTGGTGTATTTTTTATCTAGCCAATAGCCAATATAACAATAGTGGTGCTGCTCAGAAACTTCATGGGCATCAATTGAGCCAGCAAAATTGCCTTTATAAAAAATGTCGTAACCAAAAATGCGACCAGCATCAAAATCCTCAATCTGTCCAGTAGTGAATTTTTGCATGTCAGACAGATTGTGGTAAAAATCCGCCCATGGCAACCACGGCAATAAATGGTCGTGGTTTGCAACAATAGAATCGTACTTTATTTGGTCGATATCGTGCGAGAAGCGTTTCAATACAATCTCGTCGTCGACGATAATCTCTGGATCGGCTTTTAACATATAAACTCCTATACTTTACGATGAACGTCCATTTGTGGATATGGCACGCTAACTTTATGCTTTTCAAGTACTTCGAGGGTCTTGTGTAAGATATTGCGTTTGGCCTCGATACGTTTGCCTTTTTCGCTTTTAGCGAAGAGGCGGTATTCGATAGCGGATTCGGCGAGCGAATTAACGCCGCGATATTCGCAGTCTGTGACAAACTCGACAGTTTTTGAAGCTTCGGCGATTTCGTGCATGATAGTTTCGGCGTCGGATAATTTAAGTTCATATGGTAATGGGATGTTGATATTTAAAGTAGTCGCAGAAACTTCGGCTTTTTCGATATTGCGATTGGCTATGGAAATAATATTGCCAGTGAGGCCGTCTTTAAGTTTAGTGGAGCGGATACCGGAATAGACTACAGTGCCACTATCTGTACCGATTGTGACATAATCACCCATTTTAAAGTAATCTTCGGAAATAATTGAAATGCCGCGGATGATATCTTTGAGCGTGTCCTGAACAGCAAGACCGATGGCGACGGAAGCGATGCCTACGCCTGCGAGTAGACCATCGACATTCACGCCATTAATACGAAGTACGAGCAGAGCGACAAGAGTTATATAGATAATGCGAATAAAGCTGCCAACCATGGCAAAATAAGTGTTGCGCTCTTTGTTTTTATTGCGATCAAAAATACGTCTAAAGGTTTTCTTAATAATTTGAAAAAGGATTATCGCGATAATAATCGTGACAATTGACGAGACGATATTGTCCCAGCTAATGTTTTTAATAAAATCTTCCATTGTTGCTCCTTATTTTTTATGCTCTAATGCAGTTTTAATATCTTCGATTTGATCGCGTAGCTCGGCGGCACGTTCAAATTCGAGGTTGGCGGCTGCGAGTTGCATTTGCGAGGTGAGTTCTTTAATGATTTGTGGATATTCCTCGCGCGGGATCTTGCGTAGATCAAGCTTATTGCTCTTCTCTTTTTCTGGAATGATTGCGCGTAAGCCTTGGCCAATTTCTTTAGCTACAGACTTCGGCGTGATATGATGCTCTTCGTTATATTTTTGTTGAATCTCGCGACGACGGTAGGTTTCTTCGATGGCGCGTTGCATACTGCCAGTCATCGTATCGGCATACATAATAACCTTGCCCTCAACGTGACGTGCAGCGCGACCGATAGTCTGTACGAGCGCCGATTCGGAACGCAAAAAGCCTTCTTTGTCAGCGTCAAGGATAGCAACTAGGGATACTTCTGGCAGGTCGAGACCTTCGCGTAACAAGTTGATGCCAACTAAAACATCGTAGGTGCCATTGCGTAAATCACGAAGAATGTCGCCCCGTTCAAGTGTGTCAATATCGCTATGAATATAGGCAGTTTTGACGCCGAGTTCGATGAGATGATCGGATAAATCTTCTGCCATGCGTTTAGTGAGCGTCGTAACGAGTATGCGTTGGCCTTTGGTAATACGCTGATCGATTTCTTCGACTAAATCGTCAATTTGATTATCGCTCGGACGAACCTCGATCTCTGGGTCTAATAAACCAGTTGGGCGAATTACTTGTTCGGCTGGTTTTGGTGAATGTTGGAGTTCATATTCGCCTGGCGTAGCGGAAACGTATATTACTTGGTTAATATGGCGCTCGAATTCGGCGAAAGTGAGTGGGCGATTGTCGAGTGCGCTCGGTAAGCGAAAACCATATTCGACGAGCGTTTCTTTGCGGGCGTGATCGCCGTTGAACATTCCGCGAACCTGCGGAAGTGTCATATGCGACTCATCGATTAGCATTAGAAAATCTTCTGGGAAGAAATCTAATAAAGTGGCGGGCGGTTGTCCCTGAACGCGACCGTCGAGGTGGCGCGAATAGTTTTCAATCCCTTTGACGAAGCCAGTCGATTCGAGCATTTCGAGATCATATTTAATGCGCTGGCCGAGACGCTGTGCTTCTAGATACTTATGTTCTTGGTCAAAATATTTCTTGCGCTCTTCATATTCGGCGCGAATTTTTCGAATAGCCAAGTCGAGCGAATCTTTCGGTGTTGCGTAGTGCGTATTTGGGAAAATGCCGATTTCCTCCGGTTCAGCTAGAACTTCGGCAGTGAGCGGGTCGATAACTTTAATGCGTTCGAGTCGATCAAAACCGAATTCTAAGCGATATGCTCTATCGCCAGAGGCCGGAAAAACATCAATCGTATCGCCACGCACGCGGAAATTGCCCCGTTCGAAGGCTATATCGTTGCGATGGTATTGAATTTCATTAAGCAGGCGAATAAATTGCGTCATGTCACGCTGTTCGCCTTTGGCTAAACGGATTGCCATTGCGCGATAATTGTCTGGCGAACCGATGCCATAAATGCAAGAAACCGAAGCTACGATTAGAGTGTCGCGACGCGTAAGTAGAGCTTCGGTGGCGCCGTGACGCAGGCGATCAATTTCCTCATTGATGGCGGAATCCTTTTCGATATAGGTATCGGTGCTAGCAATATAAGCTTCAGGCTGATAATAATCGAAATAACTTACAAAATAATGCACTTCATTTTCGGGGAAAAATTCACGAAATTCGGAATAAAGCTGAGCAGCAAGGGTTTTGTTGTGCGCTAAAACTAAGGTAGGTCGATTACATCTTTCGATAATGTTAGCCATGGTGAAAGTTTTGCCGGAACCAGTTACGCCAAGTAGAGTTTGCTGACGTCTGCCCTCTTCGATACCGCGCATAAGCGTTTCGATCGCTTGTGGCTGGTCGCCAGTTGGCTGGTATTTGCTATGTAGCTTGAAGTTCATTTTTTGGGCGCTTTCTTTTTCTTCTCGCTCGCACTAAAGCCTTTAATATGTTTATTGACAACCTCCTCTTCACTGAGCAGATAGGTGCAATTACTAGTACCGAGAACATAGCAACCAACTGGCAGAATAAATATTAAAGTGATGAGGTAAATGCCGCTCTGCTGGCGAGTGTCGAAAGCCTGTACTAAACAGAGGCTAATAAGGACGCGCCAAATAATAATACCTGGCCAAAAGAATATTGCGCACAGAGTAAAAGCCCACTCAGGCAGGCCGGCTATTCTTGCTAGGCAATGCATGTTATAGAGTGGGATGAAAGCGTTGCCTGGTTTTTCTCCGCATCTGATGAATAGCGGTTTCAATAAGAACCCATATAATAGAATGTCAGCTAGTAGAAAAATGCTCGGAACAATTAAGAGTGCAGTGATAAACACCCCAAGTTCGCTATTCAGGAAGCTTAGGAAAGAAGCAAGTCCGCTACCCATTCGCTTTACTCCTAATTAGGTTCATATAATCTTCGCCACGTTCTTCGAAGTTCTTGTATGTATTGTAGCTAGCGGCCGCTGGAGAAAGTAGGCAGATGTGGTCTTCGGCTGTATATTTATATGCTGCATCGACGGCCTCGGCCATATTTGCAACTGGAATGAGATTTTGCGAGAACGGCGCTTCGTTAAAGATGCGTTGAAAAACTTGTTCAGTTTCTGGTAGTAAAATGATGTTTCTGACAGTGCTGTGACGCAAAAAATCAACCAACTTCTGGTAATTTAATCCGCGATCCATACCGCCGAGCAGGAGAGTGTCGACATCTTTAAGTGCCGTGACGGCATTAATGACGGCTTCTTGCGCAGTGGCAATAGAATCGTTATAGAATTTTATTTTTCGATACTCGCCGACATACTGAAGACGGTGTGGCAAGCCCTCGAAGCTTTCGATAGTTGGTAGAATATCCGTCCGTTTCAGTCCAGCAGCTTCGCAGGCAAGAATTGCGGCGTGAATATTCATTAGATTATGTTTGCCAACTAAATGCGTATGAATATCGGAATCGTCAATATTACCATCTTCGAGTAAGTTGTATTTGCGCATCGGCAAATGCGAAATTTCTTCCCTGCTTGCATGCTGGAAAATATCACCGTAAATTAGTGTATCGTCGGCATTTTGGTATTTATAGATGTTTTTCTTGGCCGTAAAATAATCTTCTGGTTTAGCGTAGTGGTCAAAATGTTCCTCGTAGAGATTAAGCAAGATGGCAATATTTGGGCTGGCTTGTACGAACTCTAGTTGATGGCAAGATATTTCGAAAACCACAATAGTGTCGGATTGAATTTGGTCAATTGCGTCAAAGCAGGCGATACCGATATTGCCAATTAAAATTGAATTTTTGCCAGCGGTTTTAAGAATGTGATGTGTTAGTGAGGCGGTGGTGCTTTTGCCTTTTGTGCCCGTGATGCCGATAACGGTGTTTGGGCAAAATCGCAAAAATAGATCTGTTAATGAAGTAATTTTTGATAATTGTTCTGTTGGAACGAAGTCGCGCGTTGGAATGCCAGGAGATTTAATAACGATATCGAAATCTTTTACTGCATTGAGATAATTTTCGCCGCAAAATGTTTGAACGTCTTCGAGTTCGAGTTGGTTCAAGTCGGCAACGGCATATTTTGCATCGGGTAAATTTTGCTGAATAAATTCGAGCGCACTCTTTCCCTCGCGGCCATAACCGAGAATGAGAATACTTTTATCAGTTAAAAAATCGATGATTGCTTGTTTCATAGTCTTGCCAACATATTTAGATATTCTTCGGGGATATTGTGCTCTGGGTTATAGTAATTCTCGACATTATAGACTTGTTGCGGATTATAAAAATTGTGCTTGTAGTAGTCTAATAGCGCAGGCAGATTACCTTTAGTGTGTTCGACGGCGAGTTTGAGGGCATAATTAATCTCTTCGCGCGTACCGACGCATTCGAAGGGCTTAGTCATATCTGGATTGACGAGCCCCATAAAGACTTGGAATAGACTTTGATCGTTTAGCATGTTTTGACCAAAAATCTGTTGAAGTCGATCTATCGGCACGAATGGATACAGCATAATGAAGACATAGAGGCATTTGGCGCAGTGCCCGCACCATGTGTTGGTTTTCTGGCCGACATTACAGCTACGAAAGACATCGAGATAGCGTGGGAATTTGAGGAATTTTTGCACGATGGTGTACTCATTGACGCAACGCAGGAGGCTGAAGTAGCGAATTTTAGGTGTAAAGTAGGTGTCGCAATAGTGGCGAAAATCGTTTTCGAACTCGAAGCTCTTAGAATATTGATGATTAATGTTTGTGCCTGGGATATTCCCCTCGTTGGCAGAGGCTTCATTTGATAGCACGATGTTTTCTTTATTATTGAGATAGGCCATAATGTAAGCCGCAAAAGCGAGGCAGGACGAAAATGGAATATGACCGTTATAGAAGCCTTGCTGGTTGAGTTCGAGCATATGTTTGTCGAGCGTTAAGTTAAAGTCCATAATGGCGTCATTAGGATAGCTCGCTATAGCAATGCATTCATGGGCGGCGCGATTTTCTGGGTAAATATCGCGATTATATTGTAAGCAGAGATTATCGGCGTGCATACTTTGAAGTGCCTCGAGCGTAACGACGGAATCTTTGCCGCCGCCGACTGGAATCAGATTGCCGTGTGGATTAAAGTCGGATAGTTCGTAATCTGGCTTTTTACCGGATGGTCCAGATGCCTGAATATCCATAAAGGTTTCGTATGGGATATTGAGTTGGTTGACATACATGAATTCGCCTAAGCCGTTATAGAATACTTTTTTAAAGAATTCTTTTTGGCCGTCATCAAGTGGGCCGGCATTGATTGTGAAAGTTGGCGCACAAGAAAGTTTGTAGTAGTTTATTGCGTTAATAATGCCAAAATTGAAGAATAAATATTCAACAAATGGCACGCTAAACTCAAAATTACTAATATCCGAAACTGAAATATTTACGGTCGGCTCAAAAGTATGCTCGCCAAGTTTATAAACATATTTAACATGAATCCCATCGATGTCGCGATTTACCTCGTAGGAATCATAAATAAATTCTGGATATTGTTCACGCAATTTGAGATTGTCTTGCATGCTTATATTATAGCTTATTTGAGAATTCTTTATAGACAGAATCTGGGTCGACGCCATTGAGATATTTGGCGATAATACGGAGCCGATTAAGCTCCTCGTTAGTGTAGTCGAATAGTTCGCGTAAGTCGTCGTCAGTAGCTTTAGCGCCGAGCATTTCTTCGGCTTCAATTAATGCATTGACGGCCTCGAAATTATCTTCGGAAAGCTCATAGTCGTAATGGTATTCGATTATTAGTTTGCGGACGAGGTGCTGAGTATAATAATCGAGCCGCGCCTGTTTCCAAATGTCAATTTCGGGATGATCTTGGTTTTTATTGATTAATTGCTTCGCTTGCTCGAGGGCAGATTCGATAAAGAAATCTGGCGCATAGCCGGGTTTATTGCGGGTGATGCGGAGCGTCATTTTAATGACTTTCTGAAGAATGTCTCTCTTTTCTTCCGCACTGTAACTCATATCTTATATATAACATGAGCAAATTGACTTTTTCAAGAAAATTTGGTATAATTAAAAGATGGCAAGTGATTCTTCAATAGATCCGCAAAACGTAATAAAAATTCGTGGCGCGCGGGCTAATAATCTCAAAAATATTGATATTGATATCCCTCGCGACAAGCTAGTAGTGATTACTGGTCTTTCTGGATCGGGCAAATCTTCCCTAGCTTTCGATACGATCTATGCGGAGGGTCAACGTCGCTATGTGGAATCGCTTTCGTCTTATGCGCGTATGTTCTTGGGTGTGATGGATAAGCCGGACGTAGATATGATTACTGGTTTAAGTCCAGCGATTTCGATTGATCAAAAATCTACTTCGCGCAATCCGCGTTCGACCGTGGCTACCGTGACAGAAATATACGATTATTTGCGTCTGCTTTTTGCGCGCATCGGCGTGCCACATTGTCCTATTTGCCACAATGAAGTAGCGCGTCGTACGGTGCAGGATATCATTGATCAAGTGATGGCTTGGCCGGTAGCGTCGAAATTGATGGTATTGGCACCAATTGTATCTCAGAAAAAAGGTTCTTTTTCACATATTGGCGAGCAATATTTAGCGAAAGGTTTTGCGCGGGCGCGCGTTGATGGAATTATCTATGCGCTCGATGAATGGCCAGAACTAGATAAGAATTTACGTCACGATATTGAGATAGTTGTGGATCGTTTTGTGATGGCGCCGGATTTGGAAAGTCGCGTATCGCAGTCGGTTGAACAGGCCTTAGACTTGGGTGATGGTATCATGCAGATTCTTTGTATTAAAGACAACTCGACGGCAATTGGTCAGAATAATATCAACACGACCGAAGCGGAGATTGTGACTTACTCGCAGCGTTATGCCTGTCCAAATCATCCAGATGAACTAATTCCAGAGCTTGAGCCACGTCTCTTCTCTTTTAATGCGCCGCAAGGTGCCTGTCCAACTTGTACTGGTCTGGGCACACGTATGGAAATCGACCCGAGTCTCGTTTTAAATCCGAATCTAACAATTGCAGAGGGTGGAATTCGTCCATATAATCGCATTAATCAAGATTCTTGGTGGCTGAAACGCTTGACAGCCGTGGGCGAACGTCATGGCTTTTCGGTGCGTACGCCAATTCGTGATTTATCCGATGAAGCGATTCAGATTATTTTATACGGCACGGGCGACGAAAAGTATTTTGTACGTTTGAGTAATGGCTATCAGTACAATGCTATTTATGAAGGCGTAATTCCAAATCTCGAAAAACGTTATAAAGAAACTGAATCTGATTTTGTTCGCAAAGACATTGAGCGTTTTATGCGTGAACGGGTTTGTCAGACTTGTCACGGCGCACGTCTAAAGCCGGTCGTTTTGGCGATTACGATTCATGATTTGAATATTATGGACATGTGCGCGATGGACGTGGATCAGACGCTAGAAGTTCTCAACTCAGATTTAGGATTGACTGAAAATGAAGAGATGATTGCAGGTCCAATCATTAAAGAAATTAAGGCGCGGGTTGGTTTCATGAAGGATGTTGGTTTGAATTATCTCGAATTAGGTCGTTCGGCGGCAACCTTGTCGGGTGGCGAGGCACAGCGCATTCGCCTTGCGACGCAAATTGGGTCTGGCTTACAAGGCGTGCTTTATGTTTTGGATGAACCATCAATCGGTCTACATCAGCGCGATAATAATCGCTTAATTTCAACACTAAAGCATTTGCGTGACCTTAAGAATACTGTAATCGTGGTTGAGCACGATACGGAAACGATTGAACAAGCAGATTATTTGATAGATATCGGTCCAGGTGCGGGCGTGAATGGCGGTAAAGTTGTTTCTGTTGGTACGCCGGCCGAAGTGGCAAAAGATCCTAAGTCGATTACAGGAAAATACCTATCTGGTAAGGCGAAGATCGATACGCCAAAGAAGCGTCGTAAACCGTCCGGAAAATTCTTGGAAGTAATTGGCGCGCACGAAAACAATTTAAAGAATATCGATGTTAAATTCCCATTAGGTGTTATGACGGTAGTGTCTGGCGTGTCTGGTTCGGGCAAATCAACATTAGTGAATGAAATTTTGGCAAATGAATTATTAGCTCGTTTGAACCGTGCGCAAACTGTGCCGGGCGCACATGAGCGTATTGATGGTATTGAACATCTAAATAAGGCTATTGTAATTGATCAGTCGCCGATTGGGCGCACGCCGCGTTCAAACCCAGCAACCTATACGGGCATCTTTAACTATATCCGCGACCTATATGCAGAACAGCCGGAGGCGCAAGTGCGCGGTTATAAAGCTGGTCGCTTTTCCTTTAATGTCAAAGGCGGTCGTTGCGAGAAATGCCAAGGTGATGGTGTGCTAAAAATTGAAATGCACTTTTTGCCGGACGTATTTGTAACTTGCGACGAATGTCATGGTAAACGTTATAACCGTGAAGCTTTGGAAGTTAAATTCAAGGGCAAAACAATTTCCGATGTATTGAATATGACCGTCGATGAAGCAGTCGAATTCTTTAAGAATCAGCCATTGATTGCCAATAAGCTTAAAACTCTACAAGAGGTTGGTCTTGGCTATATTAAGCTCGGCCAACCGGCTACGACTTTCTCTGGCGGCGAGGCGCAACGTATCAAGTTGGCAACCGAACTGAGCCGTCGTTCGACTGGCAAAACGCTATATATTCTCGACGAGCCAACTACTGGCCTGCATTCCGACGACGTAAAGCGACTGTTGTCGATTTTACAACGTTTGGTGAATGGCGGAAACTCGATGATAGTAATCGAACATAACTTGGATGTGATTAAAAGCGCCGATTGGATTATTGATATGGGCCCAGAAGGCGGTCAAGGTGGTGGTAAAGTAATTGCAACCGGTACGCCAGAGGATGTGGCGAAAAACGCCAAATCGGCAACTGGCAAATATCTCAAGAAAATTTTATAGATTAGTCGTCAACTTTCTCGAAATTATCATAGACATATTCCGAACCACTTTTCTTAAAGACGAGACGATAGTGTTGGAACGTTCCGTAATTTTTTGAGTCGAGCTTGAAATGTGAGTAATCGCCCTGGTTATCAAGTAGTTTTTCGCTATCGAGATCGCTATATAGGGTGGTATATCTTCCCTTGTCGTTTACCGTCGTAATAGCACCGGCGAAATATACATATGCATAGTCGTTCTCTTGTGCATACTTATATTGATAGAAATGGCTATTTTTATAATTTGCATTTTCGCAATGATTTCTATATACGTAGCTGGATATTTCCTTGATATATGTGAAGTATGGGCAAGCATCAATTAGGCGCTTCGGGAGTGTTTTGGTGTTTTTTTGAAAATATTTCGCATATTCTTGCTCTAACTTTGCTTTGCTTCGAGCAATTATCCTGTATCTGTTGGGTTCGATGTTATTCTTAATTAATTTGCAATTTTTTTCTCCGAAAAGGAGCTGACAGCTTTCTGAGCCGAAACTGCTGACTTGTTTATCGCTTAATGGTACATCGTTGCTAGCTTGATGACTATTAACGATCATCATCATCTTGTTGGTTTCATTAAAGTTACGATAGTAATTACTAATGGTGTCGTTTGTATAGAATATTGGTGCGCTTGTGTATTTTAGGGATGATGCGTTTTGGAGGCTGCCGTGCGTTAAGATAAAGTTTGCTTTTGTGGCGAGCGTCTTTTCTAACCCGGGAGCTCTAACAGCTTCTGGCTCTTTACGGGGTGCGGGCTGTTCGGGCTTTTCGACCGCGGCTGGCTTCTCTGGTTCTTTAGAGTCTTTCGGTAGATTGACTATGATAGCAAAGACGATAGCAAAAATCACCATAACGCTGAGAATTATGGCCGTGACAATAATGATAACTTTTTTGTTTGGTTCGTTTTGTTGTGAATTCGTTGGTTTATCGATATATCCCGCGGACGGGATGAATGATTTTGCCACGTTGTCTTGGTTGTCCATTAGCTAATATACCTCGCTATGTTAATGCCACTTAATTCGTAGAGTTGTTCCTTGTTCCGATAATCTTTAATATGCTCGAAGGTTGAGGCTTTTAATAGATCTTTTTCAAAATCAGAAACTCCGACTGAAAGGATGCCGTGGATATTGTAGCCTTGCTTGCGTTTGTTGCGGAGATAGATGCGGAAGCGGTTTTGAATAAAATTCATCATTTTTTTAGATTCATAACTTTTTTCGACAACGATACTTTCGATCAACATGTAGTTTTTGCGACGTTTGCGCAATTGTAAGACGTCGGCCGTATTGAGCGAGCCATAGTAAGTGTAGGCGCGTTTAATCTGATTATATTTCTCTTCTGTTATAACTATATAATTTAAATAGCCGATAGTCTTCTTTTTATCGCGAATAAGCATGATGGAGTCTGGATTGACATTGAAAATATCACGTTGCTGGTCGATGCTCCACAAATATTCCTCGGAATAGATATCGCGATCGAGCGCAATAATATTAGAACAAATGTGACGACTGAGATATCGGCAGCGAATGACGTGAAGTTTGTCGATGTGTAGAATACGGCTGTAGCCTAGGAACAGGACAAAGATGTTGGATATGACCAGGATGGAATCGGTTAGGGCTGCCGAGTAGGCTAAAATGACAATATCGTAGATAATCCAGAGAATGCTAGCAACGATGCTACCAACGGTGGCAATGGTTTTGTTGCGCGTAAGTACGTAGCCGTCAATAATGCTACCAAGAACTGGTAATAGAGCAATCAAGCCTTCGTCTTGGCAGGACGACCAGGCAATAAGTCCATAAATGGGGAGAGTAAACAAGAAAATAAGCTTGTCTTTATCTGTTTTGTAGTAGAGGACTGCTTTGAGGAGTTCGAAGCCGCATATTAAAGCACCGGCTTGGCCACCCAGTAAGACATAGCTAAGAGTATCGAAGATGGCGGCAAGTATCTGGATGCGTAGCAGTTTTTGGATGTCTTCTTTGTAATAGCTATATAGGAGAAAAAACCAGCCCAAAAAGGCAAAAATTTGCGCCAAAATGAACATGATTTCGTTCATGCTTATATTCTAGCACTTTGTGGCGGTATGATGGTATAATAAACTCATGGAGAACCAAGAGAGGACGAAACCTGTTACCCCGGATGTCCCGACAACGCCGGCTACTCCTGAAGAACACCCATCGAGCGAATCTTCAAGTCTTGAATGGGAGGATTTTACTGTTTCGTCGAATGGTTTTTATGATAGCAGCAAACAGCTTCCAGACATGGTAGGTAGTGACAGTGTGAAGTTTATCCCGGCAAAAAGCGAACCGCATCCCGAAGATTTTGAAGACATTGAAGACGCTTAATCACTTATGCTTGTCTTTCCCTGTTATTTAGGGTAAAATATGCACAAGGATAAAAAATAGGAAAAAATAATTTATGAGCGAAGATAAATTGTCTCTCGCAAAGCGCGAGTTGACTGGTAAAAAAGTAAAGGGCTTGCGTGAGCAAGGTTTGATTCCTTCGGTCGTTTTTGGCGGCAAAGGTGATCCAATTTTGACGCAATCTCCATATAATGAAACAGAAAAAGTACTCCTTAGCGCAGGCTATCACTCCCCTATCGATCTTGATATTGCTGGCAAGAAGCAGATGGCTCTCGTAAAGGTTGTTCATCTTGATCCTGTTAAGCGCACAATCATGAATGTTGAATTTCAGGCTATTTCTGCCGACCAGGTCGTTGAGGCTACAACTCCGATCGAAATTATTAACTTTGAACAATCTGACGCTAGCAAGGCTCATCTCACTATCCTTCAGGTTATGGAAGAGATTGATGTCAAGGCAAAGCCGGCTGATCTTCCAGAGGCCATTATTGTAGACGCATCCGACTTAAAGACCGTTGAAGATGGTATTGTTGTCGCAGACTTGAAGCTTCCAAAAGGTGTTGAATTAGCTGATAAGGAACTTGATCCAGAATCTGCCGTGGCCAACGTTTATGATCCTGCCCAAGAGGCTGCTGAGCGTGAGGCTGAGGCTGAGGCCGACAAGGCTGCCGAAGAGGCTCGTGCCGCCGAGGCTGAAGCTGAAGCTGCAGCTGACGCTGCTCCAGCCGAAGAAGAAAAGGCTGAATAATTATATTCGCACTAAAAATCTCCCCAATTGGGGAGATTTTTGTTGGAAGATTATTTCTTCTTGAGCGCTTCGCAGTTAGCGACTAGGCGTTCGCGGAATCCTGCGCGTGCCGCATCGGCATTGGCATTATCGCCTTTCCAAGCGTGGAGGGCCGGATCCTGGAGAGCGCGAGCGTATGAAAAGGTGACTGGCCATGGGAATGGACCATTATTGGTGACTTCTTGCAAATTTTCGGTTGCCTGAGTAACGCTTTGGCCGCCGCTAAGGAAGACGACGCCTGCGAGCTCGGCTGGAACATGGGCTTTAAGTACGTCTGCAGTAGCTTTGCCAACTTCAGCTGGCGTAGATTGGGTATGATAACGTTTGCCGGCTAAGACCATGTTAACTTTTAGTATGCACCCCGGTAGACTGACATTCTTCTTTTTAAGTTCTTCAAATAGCGCATCGAGAATCTTGCTAGTTAATTCAATATTCTTTTCGATTGGATAATCGCCATCATAGACTAATTCTGGTTCCACGATTGGTACAATATTCGCATTTTGGCAATCAAGCGCATATTGGGCGAGAATTTCAGCGTTCATTTGAATAGCTTTTTCGCCTGGTGTATGGTCGGTTACTTCAAAAGCGGCGCGCCATTTCGCAAAACGTGCGCCCATTTGGTAATACTCGGCAAGGCGTTCTGGTAAGCCATCGAGGCCTTTGGTGTATTTATCGTCGGTGCCTTCAATGAGTTCAAGACCTTGGTCTACCTTAATGCCTGGTAAAATGCCTTTATCTGCCAAGAATGTTACATAGTCGCGACCGTCATCGGCGTGCTGGCGTGCAGTTTCGTCAAAAAGGATTACGCCGTTCACGAAATCCTCAAGATTGTCGGTTGTGAAGAAAATGTTGCGATAATCGCGACGATGTTGCTCGTCGTCGGGAATATTCATACCTTCGAATTTTTTATGGATAGAACCGCCCGATTCGTCGGCGGCCAAAATGCCCTTGCCTGTAGCGACGAGGCGCTTGGCATTTATTTCTACTTCGTTCATTTGGTCCTCCTTTGGATTGTATTTTTCTACGCGATAATAATCGTCGGAAATTTCGTCTTCGAGCGTATCGAGATTTGAACTGGCGCTAAGAATTGAACGTTCAATGTTTGCGCGGGCTAGTAATAATGCTTCGTTCGCATCTTTGCCGAGTACGAGCGCGCCGAAGACTGATGCGCCGATGGTGAGATGAGAGCTAAGGTGCGTCATTAAATCTTGGCGATCCTCTAGCTGCCATCGGACACGTTTGTCGTTGTATTCGATATGATGCGATGTGATGGTGATAAGGTTTTTGATATCTTGATTGAGCTTGGTGTCGGTAATAACGAGGTCGGCACGAGCGATTAGTTTTCGCATATGAGTCGCATTAACATTGCTGTATTTTCCTACGAAAATAGCAAATTTAGTGACGCTGCGGTGCGCATCGAGGAAAAGCAAGATTTCTTCGGTAACTTCTGGTGTTAAGTTAGCGCTACGGTCAATATAAAGCCATTCATAATCATCATCTGGGATGTGCCAATCAGTGCGCAAATATTCGCTAGGGCTTAAATAGCTAACGTGGCGATCTTGGCAAAGAATGTAGCGATAGACTGTTTCGGCGTCTTTTGCGACGAATTGTCCGTCGATAAAGTCCGCGTCGGTGCCGGCTATTTTAGCCTCGTGGCCAAAACGCGTCAAAACTTCCAGACTAATACTGGCGCCGCCAAAAATTGATACGCGATTATAGAATTTATGGGTGGAGCCGTCAAAAGCGAAATCTAGCCACTTAATATCGTTTTGATCGGTCTCGAATTTGTTTAGGCGGTTATCGAGGCGCAGGTATACATCCTTGGTAACGTTGCCGACAATCAAAATCTTGCTCATGCTTTTATTGTAGCATAAGCGTACAGATTGAGTATCTAGTCGTTCAGAATGCGATAGAAGCGATTGACGGTATAATCGACGGCTGGGAGTTTGTCGCTATATTGCAACATGTCGTTGATGGCGTGGTCGACGTCATAAGGAACATCAACTTGCTCATAAGTGGTCTTTTCTGGAGTTATATCCAAGATACCTACGCTGGCCGCCTCGATACCGATTGGACAGCCAACGCTTCCGGGATTGAT
>JAGCSL010000019.1 GCA_017964115.1 Candidatus Saccharimonadota bacterium | reverse complement strand
TTACCGTTACTGTTAAAATTACCGACAATAAAAACGGTAGCCTCAATGTTGCCGCCGAGTACACAAAGAACGGCACAATTACGAATACCTATAGTGCTTCCGGCAACGTTACGCTTGAAGCCGAAAAAGAGCTCGTTGGTCGCGATTGGCTCGAAGGAGAAAGCTATAACTTCGTCCTTAAGGATAGTGAAGGAACAGTTATTGATACGCAGGCCGTAAACAAGAATGGAAAAGTTAGCTTCAAGGCTATCAACTATGACGAAGCCGATGCTGGCAAGACCTTCACTTACACTATTACCGAAACTGGCGAATTGAAGCCTGGCCTTAGCAAATCTGGCGACCTAACCGTTACCGTAACCGTAGAAGATGATGGTGCTGGCAACCTTACTGCAACTCCAAAGTATACTAACGGCAAAAAGATTACGAACACCTATAAAGCTTCTGGTGACATTACGCTCCAGGCCGAGAAGGAACTCGTCGGTCGTGACTGGCAAGATGGCGAAAGCTATAACTTCGTGCTAAAGGACAGCGAAGGTGCTACAGTTGATACTCAGACAGTCGACGCCAACGAAACCGTCAGCTTTAAGGACCTTAAGTTCACCGAGAAAGATGCTGGCAAGACCTTCACTTATACCATTACCGAAACTGGCGAATTGAAGCCTGGCCTTAGCAAATCTGGCGATATTACTGTTACGGTTACCGTCGAGGATAATGGTGACGGCACTCTCAAGGTAACTGCCGAGTATACTAATGACGCTAAGATCGTAAACACTTACAAAGCCGAGGGCAAAATTGCTCTTGAGGCCGAGAAGGAACTCGTCGGTCGTGATTGGCAAGATGGTGAAAGCTATAACTTCGTGCTAAAGACTGCCGATGGAGAAGAGATTGATACCCAGGTAGTTAACAAGAACGGTAAAATTAGCTTCAAGGATTTGGAATACACCGAAGCCGACGCTGGTAAAACCTACAACTTCATTATCACTGAAGACGGCGAGTTGATGCCGGGCGTCACCAAGTCTGGCGATATTGAGGTAGCTGTCACCATTGAAGATAATGGCGATGGCACACTTAAAATCACCGCTGAGTATACTAATGACGCTAAGATCATTAATACCTATAAGGCTAAACCGGCTGAACATATGCCAGAAGCCATGAAGATGTTACTTGGTCGTGACTTGAAGGATAACGAATTTACCTTCGAGGTATATCTCGATGGTAAGCTAGTAATGACTGGCCACAACAATGCTGATGGCACAATTACCTTTGACGGCGATCCTATTGTCTTCGATAAACCAGGCACCTATACTATCTCCATTAAAGAAATTAAGGGAGACTTGAAGAATATCACCTACGACACAACCGTATTCGAATATGCCGTTACGGTCACTGACAATAACATGGGCGAACTCGAAATCAGCACTGACGAGATGGCTGAAGATATCGTATTCGTCAACAAGTACGTCGATGGTCGCGGTAGCAAGAACCCGAAGACTTATGATGATATTCTATCGTCATTCGCCTTACTCCTCGCTTCGATATCCGGCTTAATTGGAAGCATCTTCTTAGCAAAGCGCAAGACAAAAGACGAAGAATAAACACAAAAAGCTAAGCCACCCCTAGTGGGTGGCTTTTTGACCTCTGTTAATAATGGTATAATAGTGACATGTTAAGGGTTAACGATGTGGCCTTCGAAACGACTGAGAAACGTACTAAACGTTCTATCTTGCACGACATATCTTTTTCTGTGCGTTCGGGCGAGCTACTAGTTATAACTGGACCAAACGGATCCGGCAAGTCGACTTTAGCGAAAATAATCGCCGGCATCGAGAAGCCAACCGCCGGAAAGATTATCTTTGATGGCCAAGATTTAAGCGAGAAAGATTGCACAGAACGCGCCAAGAGCGGAATAGCCTATTCTTTCCAGCAACCAGTTCATTTTAAAGGTCTGACCGTGGCGGATTTGTTAAATATTGCGACAGGCGGCACTAAGCCTGAACCTTCGTATTATCTGAAGAAAGTCGGCCTAGAGCCGGAGAAATATCTGGATCGTGAAGTCAACAATTCGCTATCTGGTGGTGAATTGAAGCGTATTGAAATCGCTTCAGTATTAGCGCGAAAAGCCCCGCTCACGATTTTCGATGAGCCTGAGGCGGGAATCGATTTATGGAGCTTCCGAAATCTAATGAAAGTTTTTAAGTCTCTACATAGTAGTGGCGACAGGCGCGCGATGATTATTATTTCGCATCAGCGCCGTATTATGGAGCTGGCGGACCGAATTCTAATCCTGAAGGATGGAAAGATTCAAAAACAAGGCGCGAGTGCCATGATTCTTTCCGAGATGGAGGACGCAGCATGATGGACCTTGATAAGATAGAGCGCGATTTGATGCGCGACGTGTCTGGTGTTACTGGTATCCCCGCGGGCGCCTATAACTTCCGCGTAAATGGCAAATCGATTGGGCGGAATAGTTCGCCAAATATTGATATTTCACCTAAAACCGACAAAAGCGGGATTGATATCCATGTCCAATCTGGCACAAAGGGCGAGATTGCACACATTCCAGTCATCATTAGCGCAAGCGGGCTCAAAGAAGCCGTTTATAATGATTTCTATATTGGCGATAATTGCGAAGTAACTATTATTGCTGGTTGCGGCATCTACAACTGCGGCGTGAACGACTCGGTGCATGATGGCATTCATACTTTTTATATTGGTAAAAATTCAACCGTGTATTATATTGAGAAACATTGCGGAATTGGTCCAGGTGCGGGGAAAATTCTCAATCCTACCACTAAGCTATTCCTAGGAAACAATAGTCGCGCTGAACTACTAATGGAGCAAATTAAGGGTGTCGATTCTTCTAACCGTATAACCGAAGCAGAACTAGACCAAAATGCCCAAATCGTCGTCAAAGAAAAGCTATTCACGCATGGCAAGCAGCACGCAAACAGTGCAATAAAAGTTACTCTGCTTGGAAAAAATTCAACAGCAGATATCGTGTCGCGCGCCGTGGCACAGGATATTTCGGTGCAGAATTTTAGCTCCCATATTATCGGTACAACCAAATGTCGCGGACATTCCGAATGTGACGCGATTATTATGGATCAAGCAAAAGTTAACGCCGAGCCGGCCCTCGAAGCACAAAACGTCGACGCGGAGCTGATTCACGAAGCAGCGATTGGCAAAATCGCCAACGAACAGTTGCTAAAACTGATGACGCTCGGATTAACACGTCGCCAGGCCGAATCTCAAATTATCAATGGTTTCTTGAAATGAAAAACTGGCCCGTCACGTACGCAAGCGTACGCTAGGGCCAGTTCGCGCCTGATGTTTAGATACCATTGCATTCCCAGAATTGCTCCTCGGAATCGTATCCATCCCACCAAACGCCATCATCGGGCTCATTCTCATACAAAAAACCTCCTTCCTTAAGTGGTGTTCTGGCGAAATCGTGCCGGCCGAACAGTTCTTCTGCCTCAGCGATGATCTTGGCGGCTTTTTCCATTTCAGTAGCTTCACGAATAGCACGGAAACCGCCATGACGTCTTGCGCCAGCACGAGTGTGAGTAAAATACTCAAATAGGCGTATGCCACCACGACGACCTCTAGTGTCGTCATCAACATGCTCGTTGCCAACATCCGTCTTCCGAAGGATTAGGTACAGCTTGAAGCAGGCATCCAAGTTCTTGTTCGTTGTTCCGATCTCGAACAGATCCGGAATGCGGAACGGAGTTTCGTTCCCCTCCTGCGCAGCTGAAACTGCTTCGAAATACCATTCTGCGGATTCCCTCAGCGCAAAGATAACGCGGTTTTCATTGTTAACCATAGCGAAGATGCGCCGGTGCTGGTCGACATAGGTATGAGACTGCCAAAGAGTGTTTGCCATTGCGTATTTACAAGATTTTCTGGACATAGTAAAACTCCTTTTCAAATATGATAAAACTGTAGTTCCTGGCAGCAGAGGTTTTAATTCTGCAACTCGTCCTACCCACTAAGAATAACGGCCAAGACGAGTCGCAGAATTACTCATAACGACTCGATGATATATTAATGAACGTCATCTGCATTAAGCAGATAATTCCATTATATCATACTTCTTATGTTTTGTCAATAATAGTGCCGTATTCTCCTCTGTTACGCGAGGCTTCTTCGTGTGCTATGATAGGTGTATGAGGCAAAAACTAGAACCTTGCAAAGATGGGGGTGTTAATATGGCCAAAAGGAAACTTTTTCGCTGGATTCTGGCCTTATGTTGGTTAGCTTTGACGGTCTTTTTATCTCAACAAAGTGGTAGCCAAAGCGCAGCGGTTTCGGGCTGGTTCACGAAGGCGGCGACGCGTTTGTTTGGACTCTTCGGTATTAATGCAAGCTATGCTGCTCTGCACTACATCATGCGCAAACTCGCGCATTTCTGTGTGCATTTCATCCTTGCGATCCTAATATACCGAGCTTTCATTATTACAAACGAATACCAAAAGAATGCCATTCTACTGACGCTGTTTACCTGCATGGTAGTCGCATTCTTCGACGAGGGCATCCAGAGCGTCGCGCCTGGCCGCGCTATGATGGTAGGAGACTTAATACTTAACCTCTTTGGTGTCACTAGCGGAACAATCGCCGGAATATTAACAGTGAAACAAAAATAGTCGCTTATGGGCGGCTATTTTAAAATCAACAAAAAAATACCCCGTGGGTATTCTTTTATTTCTGGAGCCGCGACCGGGATTTGAACCCGGGACCTCATCCTTACCATGGATGCGCTCTACCAACTGAGCTATCGCGGCACTGGGTATATTTTACCACAGATAAGCGATAGCTTCAAGTGTTGGCGGCTCAGTTCTCTTCAGTTTGGCGTTTGATTTGGTCCATTATCGCGTCTTCGACTTCTTGCTGTCTAGCCTTGTTCTCTTCTTCCTCTTTCTTCATGTTGTCGAGAAATTCTTGATGGCTATCCTTAGTTTGTTGATATTCCTTATAGCCGTTGACGCCCATAAAAATCGAAAGGCCAATGATTGCAATTGCAAAAATAAAAATGAATACAAAGATTACTTTATTAAAGCTGCGTACTTTATCGAAGTCGTTCAACATTTTAAGCTGAATGTCTTTCGCCTTCATTTGCACTTCTGGATCAACGAAATCTTTTTCATATTCGATCGCATAATTCCTACGACAACTTGGGCACTTAACATTCTGTTCGCCAACGTCAAATTCTAGATTAGCATGACAGTTTGGGCATTTTTTCTCTACTATTCTCATTCGGTTAGCGCTCCTTTACGCTCTTCTCTTAGTCGTTGTTCGGCTTGTATTTGTTGCTCAACTTTTTCATCGTAGCTACTATTGTTATCTTTCCAGATTTCGTCTGGTGCTTTGATACCGCGGTCCTTAAATTGCAAATAGGTACCCGTAAAACAAATGAAGGTAGCGATGATTAATAGGAAACAAACAAATATCATTTTGTGGCTGGCGCGCTTCTCCCAGAATGTTTCGCGTTTTTTGCTCATAATTTTACCTCCGTACCTCCCCATTCTACAACCGTAAAGCCTTTGCGCTCCACGGATTGTAACTTTTGCGCTTTAACTTTGATTGGCCGATCTAATAGTTTATATTCCATCATGACACGAATAACCGTATCTGGCTCTGGCGTAACCTGCAAGCCCATATTCTGCTCGATTTCTGCTGCAGTTTGGAAACGAATAAATGCGTACGGCTTCGATTCAAGCTCGCCCGCCCAATAGCTAATAAACTCTTCGCGTTCTTTATAGTTCAAGCCGAGAGTTTTAAGCTTCTGGTCAAGAAATTCCTCTATATCATCCTTCGCAACCACAAAGCCTTCTTTTAGGCCGGCTTCGGTGTATTTTTTGATATTCTTTGACTCATAGTAAAGCGCGTAGAGTTTCTTGCCAGCCCGTGTCGTCAAAGTGCCGTCCGGTTCGGCTACTACTGACCAACCGTTTTTATAATCTGGGTAATCCGTCGTAATGCGTTCTGGATTGCTAAGTTTAACTTCTACGGGAGTGGTCTTGGTTGGGTATAGATAGACAATCGGCTTCTTTTCAGTTACGGGATAATCAGGATATTGATTTGGGTCGTTATTTGCGGCACTGTTCCAGAATACTTCCACGGCCTTTGGTTGTATATTTTGAATCTGGATTAATGAGAACATGCCAAATAGCGTCAAAGTGTCATATGGCGATGCGTAGTGAGCATAGATTTGAAGGTTATAGTTTTGGTTGCGGTAAACGTCATCTATACGCATTGAGGCAAGGCCAGGCTCTTCCTTAGCGACTGCTACAATTACGCCAGTCTTAAAGAAGTCTTCGCTAACACTATAGGTGAAGGGATTTGTAGCATCATTGCCGTCCGATAGGTGATTAACGGCAGTAATAAAGTCGTCTAGCTCTGAGGACGAACGAATAATTGCATATTCCGCGTCATCGACACCATAACGATGCATAAGCGAGTTCTTATACTCATTTGAACGCTCCTTTGGCGCGGCGTAGCTCATCGAGGTCTCGTCGTATTCAACTTTAATGCTTTCTATGACAGGATGGTCAGGGTCGTCGACTGGCTGCTCTGGAGTTGGCTCTTCTCTCTGGTTAGAGATATTAATGCCAATACAAATCATAGCCGTAATAAAAGCGGCGCCCAAAATAACGATAATTGCAACCCATGATATGATTTTTGAGTTTACATAGTTTGTCGAGATATTTTTACTCTCGTTATTTGAATCGCCACCCTTTTCTTCCATTTTCTGCAAGCCTTCCTTGTTAGATTTTCATAATGTCTGCCTCTTTTTCGGCAAACAACTTATCAATTTCGGTATTAAATTCCTTGATAGTATCGTCTACATCCTTTTCAGCACGCTTTTTGGCATCCTCAGGCAATTCTGCGCCCTTAATGTCTTTACGAGCATCATCGCGAATCTTGCGCAGTGCAATTTTAGCCTCTTCTACCTTACCGCTAGCAGTCTTAACGATTTCTTTGCGACGCTCTTCCGTAAGTGGCGGGATCGGCACACGAATTACGCGACCATCATCAGCCGGATTAAGGCCAAGTGACTGATCGGCGCGAATAGCTGCAGAAATCTTAGCAATATTTGCTACATCATATGGGGTAATCAAAAGCATAGTTGCGCCCTGCACGGTGACGTTCGCAATTTGGTTTAATGGCGACATTTGACCATAAACTTCCGCTTTTACGTTAGCGAGCATATCTGGATGTGCGCGACCGGTGCGAACTTTTTTCATTTCATCGCGGAAATGATCGACTACGGCAGTCATCTTAGTTTTTACGCTGTTAGTATTGAACATAGCTTCTCGAACTCCTTCTCGTCCTTAAACTTTATTACGATATCGCCGGAACCGCGCGCGGTAGTGCGAACTTTGACGCTTACGCCAAGCTTCTTGCTGATACTAGCTGCTCGAGAACTACTCTCGGCGCTAGCTGGGCGTTGCTGTGCCATCTTAGCCGCCTTCGCACGGGCTTTTACTTCCACCATGTACTGCTCAACTTTACGAGCACTCCAGCTTTCATTAATTATTTTTGGTAAAACCGCCTTAATTTGTTCTGGCGTGGCAGTAATTAGCGGTCGCATCTGACCTTCGGACAATTTATGCTCCACCATCGCGTGCTTTGCTTCATCCGGTAGACCTAACAGACGCATTGTGTTGATGACGGCAGATTCACTCTTGCCTACACGGCGCGCGACTTCTTCGGAGCTCATATTAAACTGATTTTTTAGCTTCGCATAGGCAGTCGCAGTTTCAATGGCGTTTAAGTCTTCGCGCTGGACATTCTCGATCAAAGACAGCTCAAGGCGATTCTGTGCATCAAGGGAACGCACGATTGCCGGAATTTTTTCAACCTCGGCAATTTTCGATGCACGCCAACGGCGTTCACCGGCTACGATACGATATTTGTTGCCTTCTTTTGTCACGACAATCGGCTGCAAAACACCGTGCTCTTTGATGGAATTCGCAAGAGCTTGAAGTTGTTCTGGTTTAAAATCACGACGTGGCTGCTCTGGATCTGGTTCGATATCTGCAACTTTGATTTCGCGTAGCTTACTGTCTTTTGCGTCTTCGTCAGCGGTTGGATCGAAAGTAGAGTCAATATTCTCGGTCGGGATTAGCGCCTCAAAGCCTCTGCCTAGTCCGCGCGCGCTCATTTGGTACGCTCCAATACTTCATCGGCTAGAGATTTGTAAGCCTTAGCGCCTTTACTAAAGCGATCGTACTGCCCAATCGCGACACCATGGCTTGGCGCCTCGGCAAGGCGCACATTGCGCGGGATAGTCGTTTCGAATACTTTATCTTTAAAGTAACGTTTTATCTCGGCCAATACTTGAGAACTCAGGACAGTGCGACGATCATACATCGTAGCAAGTACGCCTAATAATTTCAGTTTTGGATTCATTGCTTTTTTAACGAGGTTCATGCTCTCCAGGAGCTGCGCAACGCCTTCAAGGGCATAGAATTCAGTCTGTACTGGGAGCAGCAAGTAATTTGCCGCAATCATACCGTTTACTGTAAGTAGAGACAGGCTTGGCGGGCTATCGATAATAACATAATCATAATCATCTGTTACGGTATCGAGTGCCTTCTTAAGAATACGGAATTTATCCTCCATCTCAGCCATCTGAACCTCAACGTTAGCAAGTTCTGGCACAGTCGGAGCGATAAATAACTTCTTATTCTTTTGATTGGCCTGTACGATGATTTCCGGAAGCTCAGCCTCGCCTAACATAACATCACACATGCTCTGCTTGATTTGACGCTTATCGACACCGAGGCCGGAAGTAGCATTTCCCTGCGGATCAAAATCTACCAACAATACGCGTTGGCCCTTCTTTGCGAGATAAAAAGCTAAGTTGATAGACGTCGTAGTCTTACCAACACCTCCTTTTTGATTGGTAACCGTAATCACCTTTGCCATAGTTATATTTTACAATAAACTCCACTTTAATTAAAGAGAAACTACCAAATGTAGGACTCGATAATTTCTGGCAACGGAACTTCTAGTAAAATCAGGCCACCCTCTTCGGCGCGTTCGCCGATGTAGTGAATAAGGTCAACTTCTTCTTCGAAATAATGAATTTTCTTATTCTTTGGATCAGTACCGGTAGTATTTCCAAGTACGCAAATATCGGTCAACAGCTGCGTATCGAGGCCTTCGAGTTTAGAGGCATCATCGATAATCAACATTTTAGCTGGAGATTCTAGCGCAAACATCGTGGCGCAACCAAGGCGAACATCATCGTGCGCGATATATGCGGAGTCATCAATCACAATCGTGCCATGGATGCCCTTAGCTGGCGACATGCGGCCATGGAGAGGCACAATCGCTTCGGTGCCAGCAATGAGCTTCTCTTTCGGAATTTGGAATTGTTTGCCGACGGCGCAGGCCATAATAATCGGGCGAATATTGTGTTCGCCGAGAATTTTAATCTTTACATGAAGGCGATCACGTTCTTCGTCAATAAAGTCACCTTCATAACCTTCGAGGCTGAATTGGTTGTTTTCGAAATAGAAGTCGGCCGGGAGTTCGTCACCATAGGTGAAGATGTTTGGATTCTTGAGATATTTAGCAAATTCTTGTGGCACGTCATTGAAGTTAACCATCACACGCTTGGCAATATTTGCTACAGCAAAGAAACGTTGCGCCTCTTCGTCAGTACGGCAGCTCGTAACAATAACCATATCCGGTTCAATTTCTGGAAATTCTGCGGATGATTTATAGTCTAAGATGACAACATCGGCATCAACATTCTTATTGACACCCATCGTAACGACGAATTGCTGGCCCAGAATCATACCGAGCGCCCGAATGGCAGACTTGCGACCATATGAGCCGGCTACTACGATAGATTTAACCTGTGGGTTCTTTTTGAAGTATCGCTCGAGGCGAGCTTTAGTGCCAAAAAACATTATTTCTTTGCTCCTTTTTTGGCGCTGCGCTTATGTGCGCGTTCGGCATGAAGCTCGCTGAGAGCATCTTTGGAATGAATGCCGTAGAACAAATCCGTAAGGCCGTTTACGAGAAGATAGGTTCCGAATAGCATCACATGAGCGACATCACTAATGTTGCCGGAAGCAAACAAGACAAAGGCAAGCACACAGCCAATCATGCCATTCACTACCCACATGAAGCGGTCGGTAAGATTATCAAAGCTTCTAAAGCCCATCACGATGGTGATTAGTGAGGCGACTAGAACATAGACCGCTAGCATACCCAAACGAATCGGTAATAGTTCCGACAGGCTCATATTTGGATTAATCGTGTAAAGCAATGCGACCGACATGGCCATTTCCACAGCCCCAAGCGCAAGCGGGAAACCCCAGTTGTGCTGACGGCGACTGCGATGCGCAACGTTAATTATTTCAATCACGGCCAAGGCTAGCATAGTCCAGCCGACAATTTGAATCAAAAAGTCCGCGTCTTGATGTTTAGTAAACATCATGTAAAAGCCCGCGACTAGCGAAACTACGCCCTTAAGGAAGAATACGCCCCAGTGGCTTTCAATATATTTACGTTTTGTACTCACTTCAAAAAGCTCCTATTTCTTTGTTTTAAGTATATTTTAAACACGAGCGTTTTGCAAGCAATAACAGGTTTAGACGTGACGAACTTTAGCGCGAACTTTCTCGATGAGATAGTTCAATTTATACTTACCTGGCTCAATAATCAAGTCGTGAGCATGGAGATATTGGAGTTCGTAGACGCCAAAGCTGCGTTTAAACTGGCTGACCCCATAGAAGCGATGTTTTGTGTCGTCTAGCCCAGTAATACCCCAGAGATTATAGCGCTCAATGCCGCGTTCGCGAGCGTCTTTCATGGCCATTTCGTGAAGAAGCAATACGCCCTTATGCTTGAGCCCAAGTGCGGTTGATGCGGCATAGTGATAAGATGCTTCATTACCGTAGAAAATGATGTAAATTTGAGCGAGAATTTCGCCTTCGTAGCGAGCGGTATAGAGCTTAACCTCATCGTATTTAGCAAAAGCTTCAAACTGTTTTTGCAAGAAGCTTTCCGAGAAAGCGACGAACTTGTGACGATCGGCGGTTTCCATCTGGGTTTTATAGAACTCCGGAATACACTTCGGATCGGTACTAACTTCAGTCGTAATACCTTCATCTTTATGAGCTTTACGGAAGTTGCGACGCAGACTCTGCGAGAATCCAGCAAATACCTCTTCTTCGGTTTTACTAATGTCAACGACGCCAGCATATTCAACTGAAAGATACATTGGGGCTGGTTTTAGTCCAAGATCAGCAAAGAGTTTACGATTCTTTTCGCCTTCGGTAATTTGCGGACGCACGCGCACGAAGACGCAATGATTAGCTTCACCCTGTTCTTTAATGTCCTTAAAAACAGCTTTGACAAGCTTTTTGTCGCTCCAATCAAGAATTGGGCCGCCAGCAATCGCCATATAAGTACCACGTTTGGCGGTTTCGACTTGGCCGACATAGGCTGCAATTATCTTATTTTTGTCATCTACGGCAACACGGCGAACTACCGTTTTGCCGCGCGATTCATGGAACTCGCCCCAGGCCCAGCTATGCAAAAAGTTAGCTTCATCGTGGCTAGTAACGAATTTATCCCATTTTTTCTGATCAGTAGCGTCAATAATCTTCATGCTACTTATTTTAGCACAATTAGAGATGGCGGCGCTTTTTGCGCATTTCTTCTAGCGCATGAACGGCCTTATAATGTAGCTTCTTGACTGGCAAATCTTGTGCTGGCATGAATGTGACCTGTTCGCCACCAAAACCACATTTGAAGGTTGTAACACCGGCATAGCGGTGATGCGGCGAGTTTGGCGGCGCAATACCGAAGAGATTGTAGCGTTTTAGACCCATCGCCTTAGCGTCTTGAATAATTTGCCACTGCAAAGCGTGAGCGCCTGGAAGCTTGCGACCTTCGTCAGTCGAAGCTGCTTCGTGATAAATGGCCTCTGGTTTTTGTAAAAGGATGAGGCCTTTCGCCAGCACAGTGCCATCTAGTGAGGCTGTATAGATGCGCGCATTGTCGCCAAAAGCTTCGCGCTGGGCCTGGATAAACTTGCGCGTGCTCGGAATAAAGCCTTGGCGTTCCGCGGTCTTAAGTTGGATATCATAGAAAGTATCGAAGGCTTCCTCGGAGTTGTCATAATCGACTTTAATGCCAAGCTTCGTACTGCGACGCACGTCGTAGCGGGTTTGACGACGCATATCGGCCAATAATTCATCTTCGCTTTTAGTTAGATCTAGCATCACTGTATGTTCGGCATGAAGGTGCATCGGGGATCTAATAAGGCCAAGCTCTTTAGCGAGTTTCTGATGCTCAGGAGTGTCGTAAATATTTGGACGCATACGGACGAACACGCATTTATGCTCAATGGCGAGTTTGCGCACCTCATCAAGGAAGAATTCGAGCGTTTTCTTATCTTTGTCCCAATCGAGCAATGGGCCGCCAGGGATTTCTAGATAACGACCACGTTTGGCTGGCTTCAAAATAATTAATGCCGATGCAACTAGTTTGCCGTCTTTTTCGACGCCACGATAGAAGGTCTGCTTGCCGTCAATTTCGTAAACTTTGCCCCAAGCAGAAGTCTGCAGAAAGTTGGCTTCTGGATGCTCTTTAAAGACATATTTATCTAATTGTTTCGGCTCTAATTCGGCAAATTTTAGCATTTATTTTAGCTCCTCGTATTGCGCTGCGACTTCAGCGGCTGTTTCATCGATACTTTGTAAATAATGCGAATGACGCCAGCCCTCTTTGACAGTGAGCGTAGAGTTTTTCAGTAGCTCATGCATTTTCTTGCCCTGTCGGAGTGGCGTGAGTTTATCTTCTGAGCCCCAGACAAGACGTGTCTTGGTAGTAATCTTGCTAAAATCAATCGTCTTGTCGGCTTCAAGCATATTTGTCATCGTGACTTTCATATTTTCTGGCGCATCATTGTAATCATGCACGCCCAGTAAGCTATGTACAAGATTGCGGGCAAACTTGCTTTTCTTGAGTGGCGAAAAGGTTTTAGATAAAATGCGTGAAATATCATTCTTTTTTGACGGTTCGTAGACGCCAGCGGCATCAAAAAGTATCAACCCTTTTAGGTAGTCTGAGCCTTTTAATTCGAGCATCTTTAGAAGAATGCGTCCGCCATTACTATGCCCCAACGCAATCGAGCCTTTCGGAATATTTTTAGTTGCCCATTCGACGTAATCTTCAATCGTGAAGGAGTCGTCAGACTTCGTACCAAGGCCTGGAACTCGAAGAAGTTTAGCCTCAATCTTGTATTTATCTTTCAGAACTTTGATCACCTCTTCCCAAGGTTCTGGCTTGTAGGTCCAGCCGTGGACAATGTATAGTTTCGACATCAATTTAGCCCCCATTGCGCGCGGCGCTTCTTATAAAGTGCAGTCTGACGCGGAAGCTTGGCGGCGTCTTCTGGGTTCTCGAGTAATTTTTCGATAATCCATTCGAGATACTGACTGCCTTTGAAAAGTACGGTTTCTTTACCGGTTAAGTTATGCTCAAGATATTTCAGGGCAGCATCTGGCTTGCGGAAAGTCATGACATGAACACCTTTCTTCTTCTGAAGGGCTGGGTAGGTGTATTTAGTCGTGCGACGACCAACTAGAATAATCTGTTCAACCTTCGTGTCAGCTAAAAGATCGGCGAGCTTTTCGTGTTCTTCTTTTTCGATACTTCCTTGGTCAATAATATCGCCAACCACAATCCATTTATGCTCAACGTCCATCTCTTTAAAAGTATCTAGCATGGTTTGCATACTAATAATGTGCGCATTATAGCTGCTATCGATAAGCTGTAGGCCATTTTTCCCTTTAAAGAAATTGTTACGGCCAGGCGGCGTAGCGTAATTGCTGAGATTGTAGTTAATTTTCACGTCGAGATATTCCATGAGCTTTTCAAGCATCAAAAGCTGAATTGTAACGTCGCGCGGCATTGGATCATGGAAGGTAAACTTGCGCTTTGTGAAGGTGAAAACGGCACGATCGGGCTGCACTTTATAACCCTTGAGCTCGCTCTTGCTAAGTTTAACAACTTCAGCTTTGATATCTTTAGTCTTTTCAACCATCGTCTTATTGTCGCCGTCAATAATGACTAATTTCTTAGTATTTTGCGGGATGGTAGCAAATTCGTGCGCAATCGCCTCGTCAAGAGTGGCGAATTTGCCTTTTTTAACTACTTCGTCGAAGCACATCGCGTGCGAGCGGCCGAGGCTCACCCAAAGAGAAACTTCCGGCTTCAGCCATTTGGAAATATACTCGGCGCGACCCGGAAAGTCGCCGTCGGTTTCAACAATGTAGTATTTTTCTTTGTGGCGAAAAGTAAAGGCGCGAATCGGGCATTTAAAAATCAGCTTCACCCACTGCATTTTGGAGCCAGTCACACCGTGTTCGCCAAGAATATCAAAAGCAATACCGAAGGCAGAATTGGCATTATGAGAATAATGCGCCTGTTTGCCGAGCTGTGTTTCAACTAGGTTCAGCATGGTGGTTTTGCCAGCTGAGCCCGTAATCATCACGATACGCGGATGCCAGCGTTTGAGAGAAATATTAGCCCAGAACTTAAAATATCCGGCTACGAAAGGGTAAATTTTGTCACTAATTCTTGATTTTAAATCCATGTAGTTATTATAACATCATGGGCGCCGTTTGAGCTCCAGTAACACCGTAGGTACGGCTGGCGGTGGCGTAAAATAGTGAGGCTTCATCGGTAAACGAATACGCGGCGCATAGTGCACGAATAATTGCTTACCAAGTTGGGAAGTATAATGGCGGTCATTATTGAGAAGTTTGAGAGCAAATTGTTTCTGCAAGATAAGATAGATAGCCTCTGGTGGATTTGAAGCTTCATCAAGTTTATGTAGAATAGCAGAACTAAGATGGAATGGCGGATTGGCGAAAACCTTATACGGTCCTTCCGGTAATGTCATCTCAAGAAAATCTTGTTCTATAATTGTGACGTTCTCGAGTTTTCCAACGTTTTTACGTAATAGTGTGGCCGTCTCGGAGTCTGGTTCGATGGCGATTACTTGTTT
>JAGCSL010000018.1 GCA_017964115.1 Candidatus Saccharimonadota bacterium | reverse complement strand
TTGCCGAAGTGGTTAAGAAAGGACTATAACAGAGTACTGATTGGTTGCGATGGCGAGATGGCGGCGATAAGGCTACTAAAGGATTCGTAATGCTCAGGCCAGGGCCGTAAGGTTCTGGCCATTTTTCTTGCGGTATAATAGAGAAAAGGAGTTAAATATGGCAAGTATTTTTACGAAGATTATCGAAGGCGAAATTCCATCCTACAAAATTTACGAGGATGATAAGACTTATGCATTTCTTGATATAAATCCTGAGACGAAAGGTCACACTCTGGTGGTGCCGAAAGTTGAGGTGGATAAAATTTATGAGTTATCTGATGAAGACTGGGGTGCATTATGGGCGAGCGTTAAAAAAATTGCGGCACATATTGAGGAAGTAACCGGCCGTCGGGTGATTATGAAGGTAATAGGCACAGATGTACCCCATGCACATGTGCATTTGATGCCTCTGGATGAGACCTGGGAATATGGTAGAACGCTAAAGTTGCGCGATGAGGAATTTGAGGAGATCCGCGATAAATTAGCGTTTTAATCTAGATATAAAAAATCCCCCATTTGAGGGGATTTTTTATTGGCTTATTTCGCCATCGCCATATGCTTCTTGTGCTTAGATGAGCTGTAATTCGGCTTTCATCTTTTCGAGAAGATTTTGTTTGGTTGCGAGTTGCTCGCGAGTCTCTTCGACTAGCTCTTTTGGCGCCTTCTCGACATAACGAGGATTATCAAGACGTGCATTGAGTGTGTTGATTTCCTGGCCGAGTTTAAGAATACGTTCCTCGAGATTTTCTTTGTGCTGGTTAAGAACTTTCTCTGGAATTTGTAGATAGATATTGTGACCAGGAATTGCTAGACGAAGGCCGGAGAGCTCTTCGGTTGGGAGCTTTGGTACACTTGGTGCTTTGGTGAGATGCTGAATGAGCAACTGGTTGGCGTAGACGAGCGGATCGTCATCAAATGCAACTGGGTAGGCCTGGGCGCCTGGGAGGCTTTGGAAATGGCTGCGTATATTAGCGATGATATCTTTGAGCTCATCGAATTTCTTTACGCGCTTGGTGTCGACTTTATAGAGTTCAGGCCATTTTTGCGTAATAAGAATGCCTTCGGTCCAACTGAGTGTTTGCCAGATGGTTTCGGTCACAAACGGCGCGAATGGATGAAGCATGATTAGAACTTGCTCGAGAGTCGATTTGAGTAGCGTGGTATCTTTCCATAGTTTCTCGCTTTCAAGGAACCAGTCGGCATATTTGTTCCAGATGAGATCGTAAAGAAGGTCACCGGCCTCGGCAAAACGATAGCTGGCGAGTAGTTTCTGGAGCTCTTTGTTGGCTTGGTTGAGGTGGAAGCAAATCCAATCTTCGCTATAGTTATCGATGGTGAGCTGCTTGTTGCCCTTTGGATTCTCATCGACCATTTGCTGAATGAGGCGAGAGATGTTCCAGAGTTTATTGCAGAGGTTGCGGCTAGCAATTACTTTACTTGTACTGAAGGCTTGGTTAACTCCGGCGGAACGGCTGGCGATAAGGCCAAGACGAAGGGCGTCGGAGCCATATTGGCTGACAATTTCGATTGGATTGATGACATTGCCTTTAGATTTGGACATTTTCTGACCCTTCTCGTCGAGTACCATACCGTGCATGTAGACTTCTTTGAACGGAACATCGTTAGTTACGTAAAGGCTGAGCATGATCATACGGCCAACCCATTGGAATAGGAGATCGGCGCCAGTTTCCATAACAGAGGTAGGAAAATGTTCTTTACGGTCGCTAGTGGTGATGTATGGCCATTGACCAGAGCTAAACCAGGTATCGAAGGTATCTTCGTCGCGTACGTAGGTCTTGCCATTTTTCTTAATTTCAAACTGCTCTACCCTTTCGTCGAAAATCCAATCGGTTGGATCGTCGATATTTTGGAAAGCTGGAATCGGAATGCCCCAGGGGATTTGGCGGGAAATGTTCCAATCCTTGAGTTGTTCAAGGTAGTTAATGAGAACTTGCTTTTTGCTGGCAGGATGAAATTTAATCTTCCCTTCTTTGAGGACCTTGATAGCACGTTGGGCAAGAGGTTTGACGTCGACAAACCACTGTTCTTTGAGGAGCGGTTCGATAGTAGTGTCGCATTTGTAACAATGTCCGACGGCGTGCTTGATATCCTCTTCACCTCTGAGAAGTCCTTGTTCGTTGAGGTTTTTGAGGACCTTTTTGCGGGCTTCTTCGGTAGTAAGGTTTTCATAGTTAGCGCCTGCCGCTTCGGTCATTTTGCCATCGAAGCCGATGACGGTAATCATTGGAAGATTATGACGTTGGCCAACCTCATAGTCGTTCTGATCGTGTGCTGGTGTAATTTTTACAACACCTGTACCGTATTCCATATCGGCATGTTCGTCGGCAATGATAGGAATTTCGCGGTCTGTTAGAGGTAGTTGAACCTTTTTGCCAATTAATGCTTGATAGCGTTTATCTTCTGGATTGACTGCAATGGCGGTATCGCCAAGCATAGTTTCTGGACGCGTAGTAGCAACGACTAGCTCATCAAAGCCTTCGGTTGGTTCTACGAGCGGGTAAGCAATTTGCCAGAGCTTCCCTGCTTCGTCTTTGTAGGTTACCTCGATATCTGCAAATGCGGTTTGATGCTTAGTGCAGAAATTGACTAGTTTTTCACCCCTGTAAATAAGTCCATCATCCCATAGTTTTTTGAAGGTAGAATAGACTGTTTTGGTCACCTTTGGATCAAGAGTAAATGTCAAGCTGTCCCAATCGCAGGAAGCACCTAGGGCGCGAAGTTGGAGCTCCATATTGCCGCGTTGTTCATGAACGAAGTTCCAAACTTGAGTATAGAGTTGGTCGCGAGTGTAATCAAAGCGAGATTTTCCCTGTGATTCAAGGAATCTCTCGTATACAACCCAGGTTTCGAAACCGGCATGATCCGCTCCTGGAATATACCAAGTATTGTCACCTATGAGGCGATGATATCTAGTAAGGATATCTTCTAGAGCAATAGTTAAGCCATGCCCAATATGTAGATTGCCGTTGGCATTTGGTGGCGGCATGACAATGGTATAGTAATCAGCTTTTTTGTTTTGAGTTGGTTTAAATGCGCCGGATTTCTCCCAGAGTGCGTATACGTCTGGCTCGTATTCGTTCGGCTCGTAGGCTTTGCTAAATTTCATAAAGTAATTATAACATGATTCCGCAAGTTTTTACCCCTGTTTGTCAAGTCTTTTTTGTTGTATTTTTGACATATAAGAATTTTGTAAATAATTTTGCGAATACACTTCCCTACCCCTGTTACTGAAAAAATTTCACATGAAAAACTACACAAAATATGCGTAAATATTTCACGTGAAATATTGACAAATCATTAAAATGTTTTGTTGTATTACGTCACACCTTACGTTCCGTGGCCCAAACGATCAACTCGTTGGTAACTATATTTTAGCGCAAGCGGGATGCTAAGTCAAATGGTAGCTAATATAAAGATAAGCAAGATGTAAATTCTTTGCACTTTTTTGGGGAAAAGTGGATAATGTGGTTATGGCATTTATTCGTAAATTTAAGACCGGGAGTGGTGCGACTGGAGTTCAGGTTTGTTGGAAACAGGGTGGGGAAGTGGTGAAAACTGTGCATATTGGTTCGGCAAATAGTGACGTAGGTCTCGAAAAATTATTGAAGAAGGCGCAAAAAGTCTTGGATGAGGGGAAAAGACCTCTTTTTGATTTGAAGGATTTTGATAAAAAGCCTTGACATAAGGTGTTATTTTTCAAAAAAATTTTTTTGCGCTGCGCGCATTAAAGATTATCTGCAAAAAAAATTTCGCCTGCGGCGAAATTATATTTTAGTTTGGAAATTTTTATTTTTTCGTAGATTTTATGATTTTTTCAACAGGTTTTTCGACAGGTTTGAGTATAGCTAAGATTTTTTGCATTTTTTCTGGGGATAAATCGGTTGGTAGGCATAAAACGCGAGCGTGAATATCTTCGGCGATTGGCGACATTTTACTGCTATAAAAGTAGCGACGGTTTGAAGTTGGTCCCGGATAGAGCAGGGGAGAATACCAGCGGCGAATGAAGTATCCAGAGCTGGTAAGAATGTCGTAAACTTCAGTGGCTGCTGCAGCGCTCGGGAAGAGAATTGGAAATGCCAATAGAGGCTGCTCGATGTCGGTGACTAGAGTGAAATCAGTATTCTTTGAGAGTTTTTGGATATATAATTTCGTATTTTTGAGGCGACGCTTATAGATGGCGGGAAGAGTAGGGAGGTGTTTGAGAATAGTGTTGTTAACGAATTTAGTGGTTGCGTATGGGCGGGATTGTTCGCCGGATTGCTCATAGGGCGCGACGGCTAGCTCAAAAATGTGGGCTTTATAAGCTAAATTGCGTACATCGTGGTAAATAGAGCTTGGTAAACGTTGCAAGATGCCGTTTTGAAAACGGTAAGTGCGTGAGCGAAACTTGAGACTGAGGGGTGGCTGAGGAAGATTAAGCAGATTTGAAGTGATACGGTCGTAGAGCTTGGCATTTTTCTGTTTGAGTGCTGGATTAACATAAATTGCGCCACCAAATTTAGTGTTTTGAAGCACTTTCTCTACGCCGAAGGAGTGAATAGAAACGTCGGCAAGAATATTGCCTTTTTCGTCGGTAGCCATGCGCGTGGCGCAGTGGGCGGAGTCTTCGAGCAGAATTAGGCGGTGTTTTTTAGCGAAAGAGGCGATTTTGGTGGATTCGTCAGAGATTATGCCAAGAGTATGTTGCATGACGACTGCTAATGTCTTGCTGGTATAGAGTTTTTCGGGCTGAGTAAGGCTGAGCGTGTTCGGATTAATATCCCCATAAACTGGCTTAAGGTTTCCGGCGAGAATAGGATTGACGGCGGTAATACAGGTATATGGCTGTGTGATCACTTCGCCGTGGCCGTAGATATCATAAATGGCTTGACAGGCGATAGCCATGCCAAAACGGGTTTTGAAAGTCAAAAACCAATCATCCGGGTCGGTCTGGGAATATTTAGCAAGCAGCTTGCGAATAGCAAGGTTTGATTGATTTAGGTCCATTAGTTATATTATAGCGTATTTTGAATAAGTATTTTAGAGGTAGGGAACACTTATTGAATAATTGAGCGTGGTGATATATCGAGTTCGTAGGGATCGGAGGCTTGTTCGCCGGCTTGAATGGAATAATAGGCGGCGGAAGCGACCATGGCGCCATTATCGGTGCTAAGTCTTGGTTCGGGGAAGAATACTTGATGTGTTTTTGAGAAGCTTTTTTCGATTTCTTGTCTGAGGACTTGATTGGCTGATACGCCACCGGCGAGAAGAATCGATTTAGCAGGGAAGAACTCAGTGGCTTTATTGAGTTTTTGAATGAGAATTTTGACGGCCGTAGCTTGAAAGCTAGCGGCAAAATCGGCAATCTGCTGTTCGGTGAGTTGTTTCTGGAGCTCGTAAGATGGAGTGGTAATAGGAAGATCGAGCTCTTTTTGGACAGCGCGAAGGACGGCGGTTTTTAGGCCACTGAAAGAAAAATCTAGATTATCAACTTTTGGAATAGGAAGGGGATATTTCTTAGAGTCCCCCTTGATAGCTGCGGTAGCTATTGAAGGACCGCCAGGATAGGGAAGGCCTAGAATTTTGGCGATTTTATCAAAGCATTCACCAATGGCATCGTCGCGAGTGGTGCCGATTATTTCGAAATGATCGTGGCGTTCCATGTAGATTATTTGCGTATGTCCGCCCGATATAACTGCCGCAAGAAGTGGGAATTGTGGCTGATGGCCACTGAGCCAATTGGCGTAAATGTGCGATTTGAGATGATGGGTAGGGTAGAAAGGGATGTTATTAATAACGGCAATAGTGCGAGCGGCGAGCGTACCGATTAGGAGTGAACCGACGAGACCTGGAGTGTGAGTTACGGCAACGGCGTCGATGTCTTTGATGGATAATTCGGCGTCAGATAACGTTTGGGCTATGACTGGTTCGATGGCTTCAATATGGCTACGAGCGGCGACCTCAGGAATTACACCGCCATAAGCGGCGTGGATGTCGATTTGCGAAACAACGACATTGGAAAGAATTTTGTCGCCGTTTTCAACAATTGCGGCGGCAGTTTCGTCGCACGAACTTTCGATTCCCAAGATTTTCATTGTTATATATTATACCATCTTTTTAGATTTTTTCGATTGATAGCAGTTTAAAAACGTTTATGTTATTATTAACATAAGGTTTAATATACAGAGAGGTCAAAAATGGAAAAAATTCATGAGTTTATTGGTAACCTTTTGGACCAAAAAGGGATTACCGATATCGAAGAAGATGCGCGTCAGCATCTGATCGAGGATATGACAGAGTTGTTAATGCAGCAAATCGACCGTGCCGCAATCGATTCCTTGTCTGAAGAGAAAGCTATTGAGTTAGCGAATGGTCTTGATGACGGTTCGATTAAACAAGAAGATGTGCCGAAATTTATGATGGATGCAGGATTGAATCTAGAAGAGATTTCGATGATTACGATGTTGCAATTTAGGGATCTTTATCTGGGCGTGACGCAAGCTCCTGAAGAGGAAGGTGAAGCCGTAGCCGAAGCAGCTAACGAAGGTAATAATTAGGCGGAGGACAGTATAGATGTTGCGATCTATGGAAGGTCCGACCGGAGGAGCTTCGGGCGAGACCGAAAAACGTCACGAACTGACTGACGAACAAAAAAGAAAAATTGGTATTAGACTTCTCGATCTTATGGCGAAAGCCGAGCTCGGCTATGAAGAGCAGAGCAAAATTCTTGATATTTTGGAAAAAACTTACGGTACCGCTGATGGAAGTGGTGGTGGTCGCCACGAAGGGGCGGTTGAGGAATCGGCGGAAAGTACTGAATCGACTGAAGAAATTATTGAGTCGACCGAAAGCACGGAATCAACTGAAAGTACCGAGTCAACCGAGAGTACTGAGTCGACCGAAAGTACTGAGTCAACAGAGAGTACTGAGTCGACCGAGAGTACTGAGTCGACCGAAAGCACGGAATCAACTGAAAGTACTGAGTCGACGGAAAGCACTGAGTCG
>JAGCSL010000017.1 GCA_017964115.1 Candidatus Saccharimonadota bacterium | reverse complement strand
TGCGTAATCTTTCAACGAAGTCTTCTTAATGGTACCTTTTGCGGTCGTCATAAAGAGATAACCGTCCTCACCAGCTTCGTCGCCCTGCTTAATTACAGATGTAATCTTTTCTTCTGGATGAAGATTCAAAAGATTTACTGAAGCCGTACCCTTTGCTACCAACGAAGATTGTGGGATTTCGTAAGCTTTGATGCGGAAAATACGTCCCTGATTCGTGAAGAATAACAGATAATCATGCGACGAAGCCGTAATAATTGTGTCAATTACATCCTCGTCTTTCGTGGTCATACCACGGCGACCTTTACCGCCTCTGTTCTGCTTCTTGAAATCGTTCTGCAACACGCGCTTGACGTAACCTTGCGCAGTCAATAATACGACGCTTTCTTCATCTGGAATCAAATCTTCCTCGGCAAACTTACCAAGTTCGTGATTAAAGATTTTACTGCGACGCTTGTCGCCGTACTTCTCTTTCATTGCCAAGAGCTCTTCCTTAATCACATCAAGGATAGCCTGTTCGGAAGCTAAGATGCCTTCGAGCTTCTTAATCAAGTCATGGAGTTCTTTCAATTCATTCTCAATCTTGTCACGTTCGAGTCCTTGGAGACGACGTAGTTGCATCGCCAAGATGGCTGCCGCCTGAACTTCAGATAAACCAAAGCGTTCCATCAAGCGTTTATCGGCATCATCGTATGATTCGCGAATCGTCTTGATAACCTCATCGATATGATCAAGCGCAATCTTCAAACCTTCCAAGATATGAGCACGTTCTTTTGCCTTATTGAGGTCGAACTCCGTGCGACGACGTACCACTTTTTGACGGTGTTTAATAAACTCGGCCAAAATCTCCTTGAGGCCCATCACCTTTGGCTGAATACCGTCAACCAGTGCCAAAACGTTGTAGTGGAAAGAAGTCTGCAAACCAGTTAGTTTGTAAAGCTGGTTCAAAATCTTCTTCGGGAAAGCATCCTTCTTGAGCTCTACCACCACGCGAATCTTACCGCGCGCCGATTCATCACGCGCATCAGCGATATGGTCGAGCTTCTTGGCGATTACGAGTTCGCGTACCTTATCGACAAAAGCTTCCTTACTCATGCCATAAGGTACCTCAGTAATCACAATATTGAAGCGACCATTCTTGCGCTCTTCAATATTCGCTACGGCGCGAATCGTAACTGAACCACGACCGGTTTCGTAGGCCTGCACCATCGGCGCACCACCGTAAACCTCGGCTCCAGTTGGAAAATCTGGACCTTTGACATGCTTCATCAATTCTTTCAGCGTGATGTCTGGGTTATCAATCTGCGCAATCGTCGCATCGACTACTTCACCAAGGTTATGTGGCGGAATATTTGTCGCCATACCAACCGCAATACCCATCTGGCCGTTCAAGAGAATGTTTGGTACTGCCGACGGCAATACGACCGGCTCTTGCTCAGTGCCGTCGAAGTTGTCGCGGAAATCAACGGTGTTTTTCTCAATATCAGATAGCAACTCTGCACCAATCTTATCCATACGCGCCTCGGTATAACGTGAAGCAGATGCTTCATCGCCGTCCATTGAACCGAAGTTACCCTGACCTTCTAACAAGGTGTAGCGCATCTTCCATGGCTGCGCCAAGTTCACCATAGATTCGTAAATTGAAGAATCACCGTGTGGATGATATTTACCCATTACTTCACCGACGATACGGGCGGATTTTACCGTTGCATGTGGCGCTTTCCAACCGTTCTTATTCATCGCATAAAGAATGCGGCGGTTTACTGGTTTCAAGCCATCACGTACATCTGGAAGCGCGCGATCAATCAACACTGACATCGAATAACGCAAGAAGCTATCTTCCATCACGTTTTCGACGGTTAATTCTTCAATCCCGTCTTCACTCTTATGCGCAGTCAAGCTACCGACTTTTACGATTTCTTCCTCTTCGGATTCAGTATTATAATCACCCAAAGTCTCATCGACGCCCTTATCGTCACTTGAATCTGGTACGCCACCAACTTTGCTTGTATCTTTTTCGTCTTTATCTGCCATCTTTCATTCCTCCTTAGAAGTCCAAATCGTCTAGGTCGACCGTTGCTGCTCTAGACTGGATAAAGTTTTTACGTAATTCTGCTTCGCTACCCATCAGCTTCGTAAAGATTGCGTCTGCCTTCTCGGCATCTTCAATATTCACGCGAATCAAGGTGCGATTTTTTGGATTCATAGTAGTTTCCCAAAGCTGGGCGGCATCCATTTCGCCGAGACCCTTAAAGCGCTGCTGCGCCGTATAGCCAGCTTGCTTAAAGCGTTCGTCGTCTGGATTAATCTTCGTACCAGCCGCCTTACGCTCTTCAATCTTTTTAGTCAAAGTATGTTCTAGAGCCTCTTCGTTATAAATATATTCAATCTTACGGCTACTACCAGTACCCTTAATCAAACCAAATAGCGGCGGTTTTGCCAGATAGACGTGACCAGCCTTGATTACTTCCGGCATATAACGGAAGAAGAAAGTCAAAAGCAAAGTTGAGATATGTGCGCCGTCGACATCGGCATCCGTCATAAACACAATCTTGTAATAGCGCAAACCGTTAATATCAAACTGCTCACCAATGCCAACGCCAAGTGCCTTAATGAGAGATACAATCTCAGCGTTTGCAAACATCTTGTCAAGACGCGCACGCTCGGTATTAAGCACCTTACCACGCAATGGCAAGATCGCCTGAATCTTTGAATCGCGACCTTCTTTGGCAGAACCAGCCGCCGAGTTACCCTCTACGATAAAGAGTTCACATTCGGTGCGATCGCGCGAAGAACAGTCGGCTAACTTTGAAGGCAAGTTTAATCCTTCAAAGGCGCCTTTACGAATTACATTATCACGTGCAGCGCGGGCTGCTTTGCGTGCACGAGCGGCCAAAGTGGCCTTATTTACGATTTTCTTCGCAACTTCTGGATGTTCTTCAAGATAGTACGCAAAATATTCGCTCGTTACTTTATCGACATAACCACGTACTTCTGGGTTACCGAGTTTATTCTTTGTCTGACCTTCAAACTGTGGATCTGGTAATTTAACCAAAACCACCGCCGTCAAACCTTCTTTAATATCGTCACCAGTAAGGTTATCGTCCTTCTCTTTCAGAAGACCGTTCTTACGTGCGTAATCATTAATAGTACGGTTTAGAGCCGTGCGGAAACCAACCACGTGCGTACCGCCATCCGGCGTTAAGACGTTGTTTGCAAACGGACGAATCGTTTCCGAGAAACTATCATTATACTGCACCGCAACTTCTACGACGCTACCAGAAATCTCTTTTTCGGCATAGAAGATATCGTCTGCCAAAACTTCCTTACCGTCATTCAAACGACGTACATAGCTCTTAATACCACCTTCAAAATAGAAAGAATCGCTCTTGCCCGTACGCTCATCGTGCACACTGGTCAGAATTCCTTTGGTTAGATATGCCTGGTGACGTAGATAATTCACTACCCAGTCATAATCAAACGTCGTCGTCTCTTTAAAGATGGCTTCGTCTGGATAGAACGTAATGCTCGTACCATGCTTCTCGGTTTTACCAGTCACACCAAACGGTACTACAGTCTTCCCCGTGTCGAATTCGATATGATGAATCTTGCCTTCTTTATAGACTTCCGCCACCATATGCTTCGATAACGCGTTCACTACCGAAGAACCCACACCGTGTAAGCCAGACGAGACCTTGTAGCCACCGCCACCAAACTTACCACCTGCATGCAGGATTGTTAATACTGTCTCCAAAGCAGACATTTTTGTTTTCGGATGAATATCAACTGGAATACCACGTCCATCATCATCTACGCGACAACCGCCATCAGCAAGCAAAGTCACGTCTACGCGCGTAGCAAAACCTGCAATCGCCTCGTCGATTGAGTTGTCAGCGATTTCTTTAATGAGATGATGTAAACCATCATAACCAGTTGAGCCAATATACATACCAGGACGGCGTCGCACTGGCTCCAAGCCTTCTAGGACCTGAATTTCGTCAGCATTATACTCATCAGCCCCACCGGACTTCTTAGTTGCAGCCATAGAATATTTACCTCAACTTTGATATTTAATACATATATAATAATATGTTATTTTCCCCATAAAATCAAGTATAAGGCCTTTATTTTCGCTTCTGAGGGGCTTTTTAGCGCCAGCGCAGTACAATCCCGTCTTCAGTGCTTTGAGCGGCCATAGAGTCGCTCTGGTTGGCTTGTTTTTGTGATTGTGCTTTTTTCGCACTTGGCGCCGCGACCGCTTCTTGGCTCACATTTAATACCTTCTTTGGTTCGTGCTGAATCTTAACTTTTGCATCCGCTTTTAAGAAATCGTCTGTCGCTTTCTTGTTTGCATCTTCCGTCGTACCAGCTGCATTTTCGGTCGCTACTGACGTCCAAGCCGAGCCGGTCGACATCTCATTCAGCTCCTCTGCCGCTTCAAGTTTGCGCGCGTTTGGATCGTGCTGAATCGCAATTGTAGTTGGATCTTCAATCGGAGCCGGAGCTGATGCCGGCGTTGGAGCTGGCGCTGGTTCAGGTGCCGGTGGTGTTGGAGTAGGAATCGGAGCTGGCGTTTCGACTGGCGCAGGGGCCGGCGCTTCAACTGGCGCAGGGGTCGTCGGTGTCGATGCAGGGGTTGGCGTAGGAGATACAACTGGCTCTGGCACCGGAACTGGAGCCGGCTTCTCTACTGGCGCAATCGGAGTCGGTGCCGGAATTGGCGCAGACGCAGGCTCAGGAACTGGGGCCGGAGCCGGCGCTGGCGTAACTTTTGCCACCGGAGTAGCCGATACTATACCGCCACCAGTCTTGTTTGCTGCCATCGCTTGCGCACCTTCTTCGCGACTCTTCTTTGAAAGATTTGCTTTCTTCTCCAACCAAGAATCCAAGAAATTCTTCTTCGGTTTCGCTGCAGGCTTCGGTAGACCCGCCGCGGCCGCCGCTTTTGCCTTTTCGTCAGCCTCGCCACTGTTATCTTGAGCATTGTCGTCTTCATCCGTTGCTGCCAAGCGTGCATCAATCTCCGCCTCAACTTCCGCACGCGGTCGACCATACTTCGACAAAGCATAGGCCTTCATCTTCTGCATTAGTTCATCGTTGTCTTCGCCCATTGGCGGCAAAGACTTCATCGTAAACGGACTCGTCGGCGTATCGAACATCATTACCGTCGCAATCCAGTTAAAGTTCGGCTGTTTATGTAAATCTTCCGCATTAAATATCGGCGAGAACGCCTTCTCCATCAACTCAGCATCGGTTACACCAATACGACCAGACATCAAAGTACCAACGTTACCAAGCAAAGCTTCGCGAATCTTATCCGTCAGCTGCGTCATGAACTGGTTCGCCAAAATCAAGTTCAAGCGGTATTTGCGGGCCTCAGATAGAATCGATTCAAAGCTCTCTGTTGCGAAGTTCTGGAACTCATCTACGAAGAGACAGAAGTCGACACGTTCATCTTCTGGCGTATCCTGACGGCTCATAGCTGCAGCCTGGAACTTCATGACGAAAATCATACCCAAAAGCTTTGCGTTCAGCTCACCAGTTTTACCCTTCGAAAGGTTAACAAGCAAAATCTTCTTATTATCCATGATTTCGCGAATATTAAAGCCAGATTTAGTCTGACCAAGAATATTGCGCATCATCTTGTTTGAAAGGAATGGACCCCATTTCGATACGAACCAGCTCGTTACCTCACCTGCATCACTAGACTTCTGCGATGCCGGGAACTCTTTCGTCCAGTAATCATATACTGTCTTATCCGTTACATATTGCAGCTTTGATTTCACGAATTCCGCATCAATGAAACAGCGCGGAATATCAATAAACGTACCGCCTTCAGGATCGCTCATCAATAACAGTGCCGCATTACGGAACATGTGCTGCGCACGCGGACCGAAAATACCCTGGTTGCCCGGATCGTACAAAGAAGTAAGCATATTAATACCTTCCTGTACAATAAAGTCCTTCTGATCCTCGGTCTGGAATTCAAACATGTTCATACCGACCGGATTATCCATATTGCCTGGCTCAAACAAAATCACATCATCCATGCGCTCTTGCGGTACACGGCTAAGTAGCCACTCAACCGCATCGCCGTGCGGATCGATGAAACAGAAGCCGCGCCCATCGCACATATCCTGGTAAGCCAAGTTCTCCAAAAGTACGGATTTACCAGAACCCGTAGCACCAATTGCGTAAGTGTGACGGCGACGGTCTTTTTCGCGCAAGCGAATCACCTTCTTTTCGCCACGGAATTCGTTCACGCCCAAAATGATACCGTCCTCGGCTAGTTTTGCCGGACCATCCACCTGCTTGACTGCCTGACGTTCAACCTGAGAGGTCGGAATCGCATTCTGTGCCGGTAGATGGAATAAGCTCGCCATCTCCACACTGTTCAAAACCATACTATGATTAGTCTGCGGGAATATTCTTAATACATAATCACGTACCAAATCCTCTGCCTTACCCAACATGTCGTAACGGAAACCGTTATATTGTGGTAAATCAAATTGTGAAAATATCGAAACAATGTTACCCAACAGTGATTCAGACCGCACTTTATTGCTCGAGCTCGCCACGATACGAATCAAAACTTCAAAGCCAGGATACTTAGTCTTTTCTTCAAGCTTTTGGATCTCTTCTTGCTGAAGGTTCGTTAAAACTTTATTTTCGTCTTCATACTTTTCATGTTCTGACGGCGGCTCCCACAATGCATGCGCCACGTCGCCAACAAAATTGCCAGCATTGTATACAGCCCGGTTAATTAAATTACCCGTACCGCGACGCCATTTTTTACCATCCTTTATATTTTGTACTCGCTCGAGCGACTTTGCTACCCATCCGCCATCCGTCGGACGGAACATAATTTGCAGGCCAATGCCATCGCCCTTCTTAGCTACCGACATTGCATTAATCAAACCAAGCGCCACATCACGCTTCGAATCTTCATAGGTAGCAATCGGGTACCAATAGTCCTCTTTCATGCGCAACTCGCCACCAACTACCGCGTCAATCTTGCCTTCGGCACTAAAGAAATTCGGATCCGCCACCTCTTCTAGACGCGCGGTTGGGTATGCAGCTGTAATCGCCTGCTTAATCGTCTCAGTTAAAACCGCTGGTACTACCGCATAGTATTTAATAAAGCCATCGTGTGCTACAATTTCGAAGCTAATATGCTTCTGCCCATATAGCTTCGCTTTTAGGCCCTTCTTTAAGGTAGACGAAATAATACTATACATTACCTGCGCTTCAGAAAGCTGTTCATTAATTACATCGCGCTCATCACGACCGCCCACTTCAATATCATCTGTACTCGGTGGTAAATGGATTAGCATCGGCACCATCTTCAAGGCACGCGCAATGTTCTTCTTATCCCTTTTACCGCCAGCCCAAATCTTCCAAAGGATTACTAAAAATACGACAGCACCAACCGATATCGCTACAATTTGCCAGATGTCCATTCTAGTTACCCCCTGTGCCAGTTAGGCCATCACCAAGTTTGCGCGCAAAAGCTTTTTCCATCATATCCCATCGAGCAATATCCATTTCTTGCACTAATCGAAACGGATCTTTTCGGTTACGTGCCACAATATCATTTACGGCTTTTTCATAAGCCTTTGGTAATGATTCCGCATCACGTGGCACCTTGATCTGACTTAGATGCTCTTTAACTTCTTGGTTCTTCTTATCATCATCCGAGGTATTGTCGTCCTGAGCTACCGGTTGCGCAACCGGCTGATCCGTCGGCTGCATTTCACCAGCTACCTCTGCGGAATTATCATTGTCAATCAATTCCGCCGGCATCTCTATCTGTGGCTTCAAATCCTCTCGCGAATCAACAAAAGCATCAAACTTCTCCCCCTCGGCATTATTAGGTAACATTTCTTGAGCACCAAAAACACCTTCATTTCCATTTAAGGCGCCCTTCACATCACCCTTATTATCCATAAGCATTATTATATCATAAGACGTTACGAGAAACTAAGAAACAAAATAGAATTTCTAACGCAATTATTGCTACGACTTCATAAATCAATAACCCGCCGAAAGATTGACCAATCAAAAGAAACAACGGCGCTAGAGCAATCACCGGACCATAGTAATAGCTTTTCTTTTTGATATTGCCAGCCGACGCTTTATTGAGCCGTGCCTTCAAAATAAAAAATAGCCTGCAGCCAAAAACTGCAAGCCCTAAACAAAGAACGTACACGAGTGTAAAAAATACTAGAACACCTAAAGCGCCCACCCCGCTCGGGCTAGTGAGAAACATCATGGTTGTCAAAAAGAAGAAAGCGGTAATACTAGCGATCAGCAATAACTTATCCATAAGCGAATTATAGCACAAAAGTTCCTGAGCTACTCTCCTGCCCTTCGCTTACCGCGCGAAAAACAAGTTATCCTTAGCCTACGCTACACGACAGAAAATACTTTCTTCCCCAACAAGACATGGGCTAAAGGTAGAGGGCTTATCCGGCAAATATATACATTACTTATAGCCGCAAGCTTGATCTCTACCCCTAGCTTTATTGACCGCCTCTCGTATAGAGAGGCATAGTCCTTGCAAATCTTTGTACTTCTCTGTTTCGGGTATCTAATGTGCTAGTCGTACTTTAGATTTACGCGCTCTACGCTCCTTACCTCTCGGTAAGTCTTTGGCGGAGCTTAGCTTACTCCTAGGTTGTAATTTATGGCTAGAAATAAGCTATTACTACGCCAAATTCTTTACACAACCTCTATATTTTTGTTTTTGTGCTGTTTGTTTTGATTAAGCACACTCTGAATATAGCAAATAATTGTTCAAAAGTCAATAATTCTAGTATGCAATATTTGTTGTATTATTTACAACAAAATGCCCTTTTACAGATACAAATTGCCATAAAACCGAACATGTAATTCTTACAACATATGACCGATTTTTGAAAGCGCACATAAAAACTCATATAGCCGTTTGCTAATATAGTATTTCGTCAAAAGATCGTTTACTAAAATAATATTATGTCCGCACATATGTGCAGCAATTAGCAATCGACCATCCGCCAATGTATGT
>JAGCSL010000016.1 GCA_017964115.1 Candidatus Saccharimonadota bacterium | reverse complement strand
TCCCGGGTCTTGTACACACCGCCCGTCAAACCATGAGAGTCACCAACACCCGAAGTCCGTTTCGGCGGCCTAAGGTGGGGGAGATGATTGGGGTTAAGTCGTAACAAGGCATCCGTACCGGAAGGTGCGGATGGATTACCTCCTTTCTAGGGAGAATGATGCGCACTATCTCATAGTGTAGCTAGGTCGGTTGCAATAGTAGATATAAGCTTAATTTACTATATTATCTGGTTCGCCAGATGCAACATAAGCTTTAGATACAACGATGATTCGTTGATTGCACAACCAAATTGTTAAAACAAAGAATCTCCGTTTGGCGGAGATTTTTTGTGTGACTTACACCTCTTATTCGTCGGCTTTTTCGTCTTTTTCCTGACTATCGAGCTGCTCTTTAAGATCTTCGAGAGTTTCTTCTGATTCTTGGAGTCCATCGTCTTCTGGTCTCTCCATGTCCTCCCAATCTTCGTTGTGTGCTGGATTGGTTTTTTTGTCGAATGGGTTTTCTTCCATTTGCCTGGTCCTCCTTAATTTAAATATATTATACATGATAGTCGAAGTATTTATACAAATTAGGCAGAGTAGAGTAGATTTTTTGTGTTCAAAAATGTCATTAGATATGAGAACTGTTTGTGTATTTTTGACAGGAAAAGAGGTAGAGCAGGTTTTGAGGGGAAAACAAAATACCTCCATTTGTGGAGGTATTTTGTTAGTTTTAATGATGTTTGTTATATTTCGTCGTTATAGGCTTCAAACTCTTCACCGTCTGGATCATCGACGCCAAGTGATTTGAGTTCTAAATGGTCATTCGCTAAACTACGACGAGCAACTCGAATTTTCTCTTCATCTGTGACTGTAGCTACTCCCGCCCTAATCTCTTTGGCGCGAGATGATTTGTAGAATTCTGGTCCACGCTTCGAGAAAGAGAAAATAATCTCACGGGCAGCATACATGCCGCCGCCACTGAGATTCTCATTAAGAAGAGCAGCCTGAGCGTCTTGTACGCTGGCGTCGTCTTCAAGCAGTTTCATAATCCTCAAAGCGGCATCGATAACTGCGGCGCCTCCATCTGGTTCTTTTAAGTATCTTTCGACACACTTTTCCCAAGCGTTTTGGCGTTCTGGATAGATATAAGCTTTGCCAGCCTCAATGAGCTCCGGCATCCTTGCTTCGCCTTCAAGAGCCGCCTGTTGTTGTTCTGCTTCGTGCTTTGCATGTAGCTGATCTAGACGTTCTTGATGTTGGGCTTTTGTTACTCCAAGAATGGCCATATAGGCTTCATCAATAGACATACCAGAGCGGAGTACCTTCTCTTTAAATTTCATACTTACGGCTTGGCCGCCTCTTTCCTTTGATATTTCATCTAGTGATTTTATGGCGGTTTCTATGTCGATATTGCCCGGTAGTTCATCGGTTACGTCTATTGCTTCTGGTGCGCTCAATTCCTCGGGTTTGCCGTCTCCTTCTATTTGTGGATGCGCAAGTGAATCGAAGCCCGAATTTGATTCTGGCGGCAGATTGAAACTGTCTTCGCTCGTCTCTCCGGGACTGCTATTATGTGGCGCATTTTCCATGATATGGTATTACCTCCTTTAATTATAGTTCTCTTTAAGTATAACAGATAGCGCTACTGTGCTGTATTAAAGCGATCGACAAAAAACTCCGAATTCTGTATGTGCTGTGTCCTTGAGAGATAATAATGACACGCTCGAATCGGAGTTTTCTGTAGATTTAAATTTTTGTGTTTGTTTGTTTTGGTAGATGATTTTTGTTTTTGAAGAATAGTGCGGCTTTTGTAATCTGCGAATAATCACAAAAGCTATTTTTAGTATAAGCGTATTGTTTGGGATTGTCAATAGATTTTGCATAAAATTTTTATACAAAATTAACAGGGGTGGAGCATGTAAAATTTACCACAACTTGTATTTTGCGCAGTTTTACTGTTATGAAGCAAGGTAGCGAGACGACGCGTTTGTTGGTAAAATGAGGGCATGGAAAAACGTATTTTTGGTGAGACGGATGGGATTCGGGCGGAGGTTGGAAAGAGTCCGCTAAGGCCGAATATTATTAATAATTTAGGTCGAGCAATCGCTAAACATTTTCATGGCGGGACGGCGCTTCTGGGTCGCGACACGCGTGAAAGTGGCGAGTGGATGCGAGCCGATATGAAGGAAGGTTTGGAGGCTTGTGGTGCGTCCGTGGAAGATTTAGAAATCTTGCCAACGCCGGCCGTACAAAAGCTGGTCGAAGCACGAGAGGACGTGAATTGCGGCATTATGTTGACGGCTTCGCATAATCCGGCGACTGATAATGGTATCAAGGTCTTTGCGGCCGATGGCGATAAGTTGCCAGATGAGGAAGAGCTAGAAGTCGAAGACGAGTTCTTTAAAGAAGAACCGGGCGAAGATAGAGATTTACCAAATGTTAAATTAGACCTAGTGACGCGAGAAGATGTAATTGATGCCTATGCGCAAATGGTCGAAGAGACATTAGGACTAGGCGATAGCTTGAATGGCGCTAAGATTGTGCTCGATGCAGCTTCTGGCGCAGGTCATGAGTTTAGTAAGTCCGTGTTTGAGCATTTTGGCTTAGAAGTCGATCAGATTGATCCGACGCCAGATGGCAAGAATATTAATGATGGTTATGGTGCATTATATCCTGACAAAATGGCTACCGAAGCTAAGAGCAAAGGTTGGATGGGCGTAGCGTTGGACGGCGATGCGGATAGAATTATCATATCTGATGAAGAAGGTCGCTTGTGGGACGGTGATCGCATTAATATATTATTAGCATCTTTCTTGCTGGAACAGGGGAAATTGCCGGGTAATACAGTGGTAGTGACGGAGTATAGTAATTATGCGACCGTCAAATACTTGGAAGGTTTAGGTGTTAAAGTCGAGAAGGTTATAAACGGCGACCGCTTTGTAGCGCAGAAGTTGCAAGAATTAGGTGCGGAGTTGGGTAGCGAATTTTCAGGCCATATGATTTATTTGCCGTGGCTAAAGGCTTCGGATGGCACATTTATGACGCTATTTATCCAGAAGATTATGTATGATAAACAGATGCGATTGGCAGATTTATGGGCGGATTTTGAGTTTATGCCGTCGAAACAATGGGGCGTAAAAGTAAGCGAAAAACGCCCATTAGACGAGGTGGAAGGTTTTGCAGAAGCGGTTAAAATAGCCGAGGCGGAATTCGCTGGCACGGGGCGAGTATTTTGTCGCTATTCGGGCACTGAAAATAAGTTGAGAATTTTGGTTGAGGGGGAAGATGAAGAATTGGTCGAGAAACATGGTAATATTTTGGCAAAAATAATCGAAAAGGAGATTGGGGCATGATTGATATTTCGGCATTAACAGAATATGATGGCGAAATTGCGGCGGCGATGGGGAAATTGCGCCAGCAGCTGAGCGCGCGCCATAACGGCGAGCCGATTGAGCGCGAAAAGATTGAAGAACTGATCGAATCGCCATATCATGATATTTTGTTGGCGATGGACGAAAAAGGGAAAGTGGTAGCAATGGCGATTATGTCGGTCGTGATGGCGACTTTGGATCGTAATGCTTATCTGGAAGATTTAGTCGTAGATAGCGAGTGTCGTGGACAGGGCGTAGGCGGGCAAATGTTAGAGGCAATTAAAGATTGGGGTCGCCAAAAAGGTTGTCGTAGATTAGAATTTACTTCTTCGAGTCGCGAGAAGAAAGCGGGCGCAGCTGGTTTTTACGAAAGTCACGGCGCAGAATTACGTAACACGAACTGTTTTCGGGTTGAACTATAAAAAATACCGCTCCTTTCGGAGCGGTTTTTGATGCTTTTTAAAATTTGGTCGGCATAATGATATGCATGAATAGGCGCAACAAGAGAATGTGGATGTTGGCGATGAAAATGATGCCAAGTATGCAAGCGCCGAGGCCGAACAGTTTCACCTTATTGTAGCTATTGACGCCACCAGCAAGATTGTCGGCAATCTTTTGATGATAGACTACGATTAGGATGCCAGCTACTAATAGAGCAATCCCACCGAATAGGTAACCGATATCGTATCCTTCCATAAGCATATTGTAACATGTGCGCAATAGTTTGTCTTGCGTTTTTGAGGCTTTTTTAGTAGAATAATCTGTAGCCGGGGATATAGCTCAGCTGGTTAGAGCGCGTCACTGATAATGACGAGGTCTGTGGTTCAAGTCCACATATCCCCACCATACATGGGGTATGATTAGGCTTCGGTCTAATCTACTCCACCAT
>JAGCSL010000015.1 GCA_017964115.1 Candidatus Saccharimonadota bacterium | reverse complement strand
TTTTAAGGTAAGTTAAGAAATGATAAAAAATTCTGTTTTAGCGACAAGATTAAACGATGATAGCCTACGTTATTATATCGATAATTCATCCTACGCAAAAAAGCACAAGTTGCCAGACTTGACAGAGTTGACACGAGAAGAGCTCGAAGCAACCTATGCAACCTGCAGAGACTACGCCTGTAATTCCCTCGTAGACAACTTGATTACTTTTGGCGGTGCAAAAAGTAGCGAAGTGAAGGAGTTAAATTGCGACAAAGATAGTTTCTTTCTACTGGCTAGGGTGCGCACAAACTGGGAAAGCCAAACCGTGGAGGAGACGGCAGAAAAGCGAAAATATATGGGTTTTACGATTCTGACCGAAAAAAACCTTTCACACTTCCCCGGGCGCGTCCTCTATGGCTATAGAAGCGGAGTTGATAAGTCCATGATTGCGCATATTTATCCTTGCGATTCTAATACGGACGGCTACGAGGCCGACCCACTAAAACTAACTAACCTACCAGAAATTTTGCTTGACATAGAGGATTTATGTAAAGAAGCGCTACGACTTAAGGCATATAGCCAAGTTACGATTGAAACTAAGACCGCCAAACAACAAAAAGGAATTAAAAAAGGCGTCGCATTGACGCCCGACGCAGTAATTGCGATTGATGAAATATCCCCAGACGATAAGTTGGCTGCCAAAGAAAGGAGATTACCAATAGTATTAATCCATAAAGGGCAGCAAACAGTCATGAGAGTATTTGATGCGCATGAAAGAGCCTAAGTGGCGAACCCTACCCTGATTTAAACTAAGAAAAAACCCTCGACCAATGGTCGAGGGTTCCCCTTATGAAAGGGGCAGAAGAAGGAGAAGCTTACTCTTCCGGCGTCGGCGGATAAATTTCGAGAATTTCCGCCACAAGGGAATCGTCTTCTTCAAAGTCGGCTTCTGTTGCCAGATAGCCGTCTTCGCCAAAAGCATAGCCCGCTTTTTTGAGACACTCCCGAAGCCGATCTTTGCCCTTTGTTCCAAGATTGCGTACGTACTGCTTGGACTCGGGGTTGAAAGGTTCCAGCGCATTGCCGACTGTGTTGATGCCGGCGCGCCTGAGCGTGCGATGAAGCTGTCCATCACCTACTACGTAGGCAATCGGCGAATCTTCCAGAACATAGTGCGGACGCAGCCCTTCAATCGCGAAGATCGCCTGAGCGATGTCGCCATCGCAACCGATAGCGAAGGGGTGAAATGCGAGCCTGCGGGAAACAAACTTGACAATGCCAAGCACCCGCTGCGCACACAGACCGTACCGCCTGGCAGTATCCGCGGCCGTATGAGGCATCCCATCTTCACTGAGCCCAGACCAGTATCTGATGATGTCAACATTTCTGCCAACATTCTCAGCTTTTGACTGGCTGGGATGTTCGTCCGATACGTTCTGGAACAGGGCGCGAATGTGCCCAATGAGCCTGTCGCACTGCTCCTGAGTCGGAGCTACGAACTGCTCATAGCGCCTGTTCGCTTCCTCCGCGTTCGCACGGTAAAGGTCGGCCACGCTTGCCGGGATGTCATGCTCAATCTTACGGCGACTGACAACCTTTTTATAGAGGCGGCCGATCGCGAAGGTTGCGGGGGTGATATCCTTACGGATATACCCGTTAACAAGGAGCGCATCGATCAGCTCGGACAGGTCGTTTTTGGGCTGACGGCCAAGGAGCGACTCGTAGTATTCCACACGAGCGCACCAAATAGCCATGTTTACCGTCCCATATTTTTTCATGAGACGACTTGCGGTAGCTGTCGGAAGGATATCGTTCAGAGCACGGAGAGATAAAGCGGTAGTAGAATTCATACTTTTTCCTCCTAGAAAAAAATTTTCAGGTTCTATCGAAAAAGCCCCAAGGGACTGAAAGAAAAGGTATATTCTTCTCCTTTCTTTAAAAGTACTCGCCAAGATGGCGAAAGATAGCCTATTGCTAGACCGTATTGCATTATATCACATAATTTTAAAATAGTCAATAATATTTTTATTTTTCATAAATATCTCCACCGTGGTCTGCCTTTACTAATAGTACATATTATGTTATAGTTAAAATTGCTCTCGGTTTTTCGTTGCGTCGCGTGACAAAATATGGCTGAGGGTTTTGCACTTTAATACTAGAAAGGAAGGTGATGTTGTTTGAAAAGTATCGGAATTATTTCCACTAGTTACGACGCTACGCTGATGTACCTCGAGGGCATCAGCGAGGAGATTAAGCGGCGTACGGAAGACGTAAATGCCACCAGGCTCGTAATCCGTTACTGTCCAGACTTTCAAGGTTCTGGGCCGCCGAAGACAAAAGAAGATTGGGACAAGCTCTCCGCGAAGATGAGCCAGGAAGCGCTCGATCTGGTACTCAAAGACAAATGCTGCTGCGTAGCACTTGCGACCGACAATCTGCGAGAAGTAGAGCCTATGGTTGCCGAGTTGCATGAACTCTGGAGATGCGTAGCGCAAAAGATTCAGTTAATGTCTGCCAAGTATGTTCTTGTTTTGGGAACAAAGGACGACATGTCTAGTCCCTTTATTAGAGAACAGCTCAAACAGTATGGGATCGAAATGGTCGATACGGCCGATTACCTGGAAGAGATCGAGCTAATCGATCGAATCATCCGAGAAAGGCCGACCGATGACGAGGAGACTGAAGCAAAAGAGCTTTTGGTCAACTTTATATGGCAAGTTCCCCCAGAACTGCCTCAAGGCCCGGAAGTAGTTATACTTGCGAACCCCGTACTGGGTGAGTATATCTGTTCGGACGATCCGATTCAGTCGCAAGTAATTGATGCGGTCGCGGAGCACATCAAGGTGATAGTGGCCGAAGCGCTGGAGGAATAATGGATATACGAATCTGTAGCCCAGACAACATGGACCTGGGCGATCTGTCGAAATTGTCAATATCGCAGCTTTTTATTCTGTACGCCGACATATATATGTGCATCGACATGTGGAATATCAACAAAAGGATAACCGGTAGATTTCCTGACGACTATAGTTGTCAGAAAAGCCATACAACGGTCGAAGAACTAAACCAAAAACTTGCCATTCTACAGAGTGCCCTTTCCGAACGAACAGGAGTAAGCATGGCAAATTTTAGCACTTGGTTTAGCTTCTATTACGGGCATTGTAAAAGAACCATGTCGGTGTCCGTCTGGGAGGTGTTTGCGCAAAAATGCCGAAACGGCGAGGATGTTTCCGCATATTTGCCCCAAAAAGCCCTTTCTTTCTAAAATCATGCCCGGCCAACGGCTGGGCTTTTTACCGTTAAAACCCTCGGCCGATAGACCGAGGGTATGTTTTTTGCATTGATAGGAGGGGCGCTACTCGACGTCGAACCCGGTGCGCGCGAGTCGGTTCACGACCTCGCCGCGAATATTGTCGTCAATGTAGCCACATTTTAATGCTTCGATGAGCCTACCGATCGTTTTGATTTCCATTCGCGCCAGAGTGTCTTGTGTTGTTCTGGTTAAGCACAGCGTATTGACGACGGAATCTTCAAGAACAAACAGTGGCACTACGGCATATATTTCTTCTGACTCAAGCTTTGCGAGCAGACCAGAATCCCGAATAGCTTCCAAGGCTCCTTTAGTTTTGTTCGATGCGCCACCGATCGACATAAACAGTTCTGCCGATATTTCCTTGTAAGTATGCGGTCTGACTCCCGGCTCAAGGCCAAAACGCAGATTGAGCACATCGTAGCAGTCAGACATACCCCGCTTTTTGGATGATTGGTCGCAAAGTGATTTTTTAATGAAACCAGCTATGCGCTTGCGCTGTTCGTCGGTCGGCGACTCGTAGTTTTCATAGCGCCGATTCGCCCTTACGTAGAGATCGGCGTTGCAATCATACACGTTTAATAAATCCTGAACACAAATCGGAATGCCGAGATTGGTGCCGTAACTTGCCGCCTTGTAAAGACGATTAATAACAAAGGCGTCAACAGTAAGGTCTTCTCTGATGTATCCTGCGGCTGCAAAATACTGAGCCAAATCACTAACTAATCCGTTGGTTATTTTTCGACCGCTGACTTTCTCGTCAAAAACCGCACAACGCACCCTCCAAATCATCTCAGGGACAGTCTTGAACTTTCTTGCAATCTTCGGCATAAGCTCAGTAGGAATACTGTGAGGGTTATCAATTGCAAACCCGTGGAAATTGGCCGCTTTATTAACCATTATTTTCGCCTCTCCTTTCTTTTAAAGTGCAACATCTATTTCTAGTGAACGTTGGCCTATTATAACACTTTTAAGATAGCGCAAAAAGCCCCCGATTCAAAAGCCGGGGGCTTTTGCATTGCACACTGGAATAAATTCGTTTAGCAAAAAGTCGCAATACGGCAAAGGCGCACGTCAAAGATTTGATATCTTAATCGCGTTTAGTCATTTTGGCGAGTATAACATTGCGATAGTGACGCGAGTCTTTGTCGCAAGTAGAAAGAACGATTATTTTGCTATTTTTATCCATTTCTATGTCGCGGTTTTGTTTTGAGAATAGGCGCACTTCACTGATAACTTTATCATTTTGGCCATTGCGGTTACCGTCGTGATCATAGATTGAAGCACGATTGATATCTATGACTGAAAAATCTGATATTTCCAAATCATAAATACCCTCTTCGGTATAGAGCTTACCGGCTGGGTGCTGATCAAAATAGTCCTTTTCCTCAAATAACGATATGCCACCAAACATATCGAGGCCATCCATACGGTGCCCGTAGACTAAGGAAAAGTCATCGTTAAAGCTATTATTGCGGTAGTCTAAAAAGATACTGCCGGCAGTGGCATATTCGCCACGATAGTTTCGAGTAAGGTACTTTGTATTATTCTTAGCCTGTACGACTGGGTAGTTTATTTTTGTGTTATCGATATGAATCCAGGCAATGATTTCTGGATTAACTTTCTTTAATTGTGCAATATCTACCGTTTGAGCATCATCGGGTGCCATATTCTGCATTTCTTCATCCATTTTGGCACTGATATTAACGGCATGGATATCCAAGATAGCATAAAGGCCAATCACAAAGAGGAGCAGGAAGAGCGCCGCTGAGAGCATGTTGACGACGTTCTCCACATATTCCCTAATTTTGTCTGCAGTTTTTTTCATATTAGATTGACCTTGTGCGGAAAATACTCACAATTTTTCCTTTGATTTGTTGTTCGAAAATTGCCCCGAAGTTGCGCGAATCATCCTCGTCTTCGAGATTCTCGTTAAGTAAGAAGTAACTCCCGCCCGGTACGCGTACCGGAAAAGTGATTGTTGGCTTTTCGCCTTGATCGATATTATAGACAGCAGTGTCGGACACCCGTGCGCCATTGACGTAAAGGCGCCCGACTTCGTCTATGGTGATAATATCACCCGGGGAGGCAAGTATCGACGAAACGTGTGTTTTATTATCGCGCTCATACAACACGACATCGTCTGGATAATATGTCTTATCCGTCCGGGAGAACAGGACGAGATCACCGTCTTCTACACGATGAGACATAGATACGCCTTCCACCCGCTGAAGGCCGATCAGGACACCAAAGAGGAACCAGATGAACAGTGCCATAATGGCAATCTTCAGCAGTAAGCGGAACCACTTATGATGTTTTTTGAGAAAAGCCTTCGTTTTATTCATGTTTTTGTTGTTTTATGCTTACTGTTATTCTTCGTCGTTTTGCTTACGGCGACTAATGATAAAGAAGCCAACTAGGCCGGCCACGAGAAGCATGATATAGAACCAGAAGTTGGTAACGATACCAGTTAGTGGGTCAAGCTCTTTGTTGTTTTCGAAATCAGTATGGTTGTTGTCATCAAAACAGCCAGCGCCGTCACTATCATCGTCACAATCTACGTTGGTGACCGCTACGGTAGTTTTTGTAACACTACTCTGCTGCGTGCCGTCAATTTTATTAGTATAGCCGGTGTTAGAGTCGCTAGCCTTAGTCCAGGTATAGCTAGCGCCAACAGGAAGCTGGTTTACTAGCCCGTTCTGGCCAACCGTAACGGTGTCGTTATGACGAAGATAAATCGTTGTCGCCGTGCCAGCGGTTACCGAACTTGGATTGCCCGAGCAAGTCGAAGCCGTAGAGACCGTGAAGGTGTCACCGGCCACTACGCCATTTCCGGCTGGAATGTTAATCGTATAGGCAAAACAGTCCGTAGTTTCTGCCATATTGCCAGTAGTCGTAGCCTTAGCCTCAATGTAGGTGCGAGCGGCCGAACTACCCCAAGTTGCCGTGTTGTTACTAACCTTATTGTCGCTAGCGTTTGTTAAATAAGTCGTAGCTACAAAACGGCTATTGTCTGGTACGTTTGTGTTAGGATCGACATAATAACGAACTTGCACTAAGGCCGTGTAGTCGTTGCTGGCGGTGTCGATTGGATAGTTGACCGCATCGGTGGAGCTACTCTCCCTAATCGTGTAGGTATAATCGCCTACTTTCGAGAAGTTTGCGCTTGAAAAGTCGACCGTCGTAGTCGCAGTAGCGTCGCCACTGGTTGGGGCGGTGTTATTAAAGACGATTGAGGCAGTAGCAGGTGCGCCAGAAACCGTAGCACCAGAAGGAATAGTCCCCTGAGTGATGGTGTAGCCGAAGGTGTTCGTAACATTATTCGATACGCCAGACACGGTTCTGCTTAATGTTAATGGGTTGTTAGTAAAATCTGCCGACGCCACCTGATTGGCAAATGCGCCAGCCACTGGAAGTATACTCGCAGCAACTAGAGCGATAGTGGCTACGCCAGCGGTGAATGAAAGTTTTTTCATTTCTCCCTTTCTTTATTATTTTGCTTATATGTCACAATACTCACTCCTATCCCTACTGCCCCAAAGAGCATTAGAACGAAATAAAGTAT
>JAGCSL010000004.1 GCA_017964115.1 Candidatus Saccharimonadota bacterium | reverse complement strand
TTATGACGCTGCAACATGGCCCAAAAATCATCGGGTTTCATATCCCACGGCTCTGGCGCTAACTTATTCAAGAATTTGTCCTCATGCAGGCCCAACTCATCTAACACAGCTATAAAACCAAACTTACGTTGATCATTAAAATATAAGTGCGTGCCATTTGTAAAATCAAAATACACACGCGTATGTCGTCCCGGCATCTTCTCGGTAAAGCCGCCATCCGGATGTCCAGCCGCAAACTTTTCATCGCCTACAAAAATCATCTGGCCAGTCATACGCAAATGCACCATCATCCACATATTATTCTCAAGCTGAATCAGTAAAGCTTTGCCCCGACGATCTACCTTAATAATCTTTTGCCCTAATAGCCATTTTTTGTTACCTCGAAAACTCTTTTCGCACAAAATATGCACTTCTTGAATCGTCTGACTCAAAATGAATTTATCAAGCCCACGCCTAATAGTCTCTACTTCGGGCAACTCCGGCATATAACCTATTATACCAAGAATGGCAGCAGCACTGGCACCACTGCCCCAAATCCAGCCAATCCCATCGGATTGATATAAAGCATATAGAACGCGATGCCATTGCGAATCATGTGCATCAATATGCCCGCATATATAGTACCCGTCATCTCGCGCGCTATACATAAAACTACACTCATCACGCCAACTACAATCCCCACGTTCCATTGCCCATGCATCGCGCCAAACAATACGGACACCAAGATTATCGCCGGCAATGCGCTCATCTTCCCACGCAGGCGACTATAAAGATATCCGCGAAATATTAATTCCTCCATTAATGGCGCCAAAATCACCAAAGCTACAAAAGTGATAATTCGATCCGTCGACGACACAACGTTATTAAAACCAACATCTTGCGTCTCCGACCAATTCACTACCGGCAAAATTAATTGCATCATATATACTATCGCAACCGCACCCAACAAGGACACGATGTAGCCCACCGGCGACAACAGTATATCCGTCCAAGTAGGTAAACCGCGCAAGCCCAAACTATCGCGCGTAACCTGAGCGCTAAAAATCTTTTTCGCCACCAATATAAGCACCCCTAACGCTAGCGCATAAGAAATCACCATGCATACCGTCTGCGCCACATTCTCATTTATTGACCAGTTAACTGCATTAATAAGTATGCGCGCAATCAAAAACACCACAATCTGCGCCGCAAAGAATACAAAGCCGACCCATAACGTAATCGCCAACGCCCAAAAAATCGTCAAGCGTTTTTTATACTTTTCGTCTTTCTTTGCACGTTTGCGCATCTCGTCTAGTTTTGACGCTATTAGTCCACCACGACGTTCACTCATTAGAACAACCTTATAATATCAATTACTGTTACGATAGCTGCTAAAATCAGGATTACCATAAAAGCTCGTCCAACAATCTTCTCTTCTTTCGCCTTAGTCAATTTCTTCTTTCGCAAACGATAGATTGCAATCAATAACCATCTTCCGCCATCTAGAGCCGGAATCGGCAAAACATTCATACATGCCAACGAGATCGATATTAAGGCTACCAAGAACATCAAGTTATTTAGGCCACTCGCCGCAAAAGCCGGGAACAATACGCCAATTATACCTACCGGCCCACTTACCGAATCGCCCGCGCTTTTAATTGCCTTAGCACCGCTCTCGCGCACTTCCGCATTCGGATTAATCTGTTGTACTACGCCACTAACTAAATTGTATAGTAACATTCCTACGCCTTTGAATGTTTCCCCCGTTATTTGCGCCGTGGTCCCCAAACCGACAATCGGCGCGCTCCAAGAGCTCATATATCTGACGCTACCCGAAATACCCGCACCAAGCAAATAATCTGCATTGCTATCATTTAGCTTTATTTCCGCCAACATCTCATGACCGTCACGCTCATAATTCATATATACGTAACCGCCTGCATGTTGTTTATTGAACTCTAATAAATCTTCCGTCTTCACTATTTCTTCAGACTCTGATCCGTCATCAATAGCGCGCATCGCAATTACTGAATCGCCACTCCTTAACCCCGCCTTCTCCGCTGGGCTATCTTTTATAACTTCCCCAATTTTCACCGGCTCATCTACGATTACTTTAGTATCATTTTCAATCATAAATTGCCCATCCAAGAAATGCGGCATGCCAATCCATGCTAGAATTGTTAGCAACACAAAAGCTACCGCCCAGTTCATTGCGACACCAGCGAACAGAATCTTAGTTTTTCCCCAAAAGTTTGCCGCACCAAAACTACCCTTCTCAGTATCCGCATCGCTCTCGCCCTTCATTTGGCAAAAACCGCCAATCGGCAACAAGTTTAGTGATATTATCGTACCCTTCCCAGGCGGATTGCTCCATTCACTCTTTTTGAGACGGCGCCACTTGCCGCCAACCTTTCGCCAAGCAATTGCGCGCGGCGGAAAACAAATGCCAAACTCTTCAACCTCAACTCCGTTACGCCTTGCCGCAATAAAATGTCCGAACTCGTGCGCCGTCACGAGGAACATTAACATAAATATACCGATTATTATTCCAATTACCACACTCATACTAACAATTATAATAGCACACCATTAGCGCTTTACGGGCACCCAAATCCTTATTATTCGTAATAGAGTACCTCGTATGTAACGCCGTCAATAATCTCTGTCACTACTGGATTTATACCAACCGCCGAAGCTCCACTCTCGGTAGCGGTAATTCTTCCAGGATTATCAATTGCCCCCGTCTTGCCTCTCAAGATACCGTCATACATAGAGATATTATTGACGGTAGTAATCCCGTAAGTTGCACCTTGAATAACTGGCGAATTGGAATTAATTGTTCCATCCTCCACGCCAATCGTTAGCGTTCCAGCCTTGTTGTTTATTCCCTGCTGGTTGACAGAGATAATCGTACCGCCCTCAACATAAATCTCGCCCCCATTACTATTGTTCTGTAGCGTTGCGCGTTCAGGTGAAGTTGCGCTTAGATATGCATTATCGATAATCCATGCTTTACCGCCTTCATTATAGATTGCCTGACGCGTGCCAGTCGCTATCGCCCTCAGATTTTGACCAACCGTAAGCCTACCAGTAGAGTAATTGTCAATCGCTCCGTATGCCAAAGACGAAGTAACGGTACCATTAATGAGCGTCAAGTCTCCATAGTTCTTAATTACCTGCGCGTTTCCATTATTGTGTTCTAGAGTATAGCCACCCAAATCAATAGTAATAACCTTACCATTATTCACGATAACATGCTCTTTAACATCGTCTATTAACGTAATCGTGTCCGAAGGGTTAGCAGCATCAATACATCCCTGGAGCGTATTGTATCCAGACGCCCCTATATTACAGACAGAATCGCTGTCACGCCAATAGGCGTAGAGAGTCATATTGCTTTCAATCATAGTATCCGAGGTGACCTTTACGCCGCCTCCGTCCTGTTCCGTATACCAACCTCTAAAGAAATGCCCATTTTGATCGTTTAAAACTGGCAATGCGCTGCCAACTTTTCGCGAGCCAATCACCGTAACGTCCGATGGATTATTAGTTACTCCGCCCGCATCAAACGAAATAGTATGCTTATTGACACCTTTTTCGCCCATCTTTACGTACATATCTGTCAACGTTGCATCTATAAACCTCATTGGCGTTACGCCATCTGCTTTAGCTGCCGCACCAAACCATACAGTTGTATCGAAATAATCAGATGTCCCATTTATATCTTGCAAC
>JAGCSL010000099.1 GCA_017964115.1 Candidatus Saccharimonadota bacterium | reverse complement strand
CAACCTCTTCCGCCAATGCCTTACCCATACCTTTTATCGCCGCCAGACCAAAGCGAATAGTTTTTGACTTACCTACCGTTGCGAAATCTGGATATGACTCGTTAATGTCTGGGCCAAGCACCTGAATTCCCATATGCTTACATTCCGTCATTTCAATCGCTAAACGATCCGTCCAACGCATATCCGCCGTCATTAACGCCGCCATAAATGCTTCCGGATAATAAGTCTTTAAGTAGGCCGTCCAATACGCCACCAAAGCATAGCACGCCGCGTGGCTCTTATTGAAACAGTAGTTAGCGAAATCAAGTAGTTGGCTCCAGAATGTCTCAGCAATCTCTTTCGTTGCTCCACCAACATTCACCGCACCTTCAATAAACAGCGGTTTCATCATATTCATTAAGTCGACTTTTTTCTTACCTACCGCTTTGCGCAAAGTATCCGCCTGACCTCCCGTAAAACCACACCATTCCTTCGACGCCTGCATGAACTGCTCCTGATAAATCAAGATGCCATACGTATTCTTCAAAGAGTTTTCTAGGCCAGGATGTAAATAGGTGATTGGTTCCTCGCCATGTTTACGTTTAATAAAGCTTTCGATAAATTGCATTGGCCCCGGACGATATAGTGCGTTCATAGCAATCAAATCATCAAATGCCGTTGGTTGCAGCTCGCGCAAGTACCGCTTCATACCCGCAGATTCAAACTGGAATACACCCGTTGTATCACCTCTGCGGAATAATTCGTAAACCTTATCATCGTCCAATGGCAGTTCGTTCATGTTAATCACTTTGCCATGAACTTTCTTAATGATGCGTAATGCCTGCTGAATCACTGAAAGGTTGGACAGACCTAAAAAGTCCATCTTTAGCAGACCAAGCTCTTCCACTTGCGGACCAGGGTATTGCGTCGCGAGTGGACCCTTCGCCGAAACCTCCAACGGCATAAACTTCACTAAATCATCAGGTGCAATCACTACACCACAAGCGTGCACGCCGTGCGAACGAATTGTCCCCTCCAGGCGCATTGCTAAATCTATCACTTCCTTTGCAGTCGGATTCGTCTCGTATTCTTTCTTTAAATCCGGCTCATTTACAATCGCGTCTTTCAACTTTACGTGATGCCCCATCACTGGATCTGGCACCAACTTCGCAATTCTATCCGCTTCCGCAAAAGGCACATCTAGCACGCGCGCCACGTCACGCACCGCGTTCTTCGCCATCATCTTGCCAAAAGTACAGATATTGCTTACTCTTCCCTTGCCATATTTTTGCGTACAATATTCAATCACTTCATCGCGTCGGTTATCTTGAATATCCGTATCAATATCTGGCATCGAAATACGATCTGGATTCAAAAAGCGCTCAAAGAGCAAGTCGTATTCCAACGGGTTCAAATCCGTAATATGAATTGCATACGCCAATAATGAGCCAGCCGCCGAACCGCGTCCCGGACCATAAATAATACCCTGGTTCTTTCCCCAGTTGATGAAGTCTTGCACAATTAAAAAGTAACCGTTATAGCCCATCTTATCTACTGTCGCTAACTCATAATCGATACGGTCTAAAATCTCTTTCGATAGCAGTGGCCTAATCTCCGCAACCGTCTTTTGCTTTGCTTCTTCTTTAGACAAATAGCCAAACCGCTCGGCTAAGCCTTGAAACACCAACTTATCTAGATATTCCTTCTCGGTTTCGCCTGTTTCAATTGGAAACTTTGGGATTAAAATCCTACCCAATTCAATCTTCGTTGTACATCTGTCCGCAATCCGCTTCGTATTACGAACCGCCTCTGGACACGTTTTGCTCCAACGCTTAATAATCTCGTCTGGTGGAATTACGTTCAGCTGAAAGTCCTTCAAAGTCATACGGTTTTCATCCGTAATACGGCTGCCTGTACCTACGCAAAGTAGCACCTCGTGCGCATCCTGGTCTTCATGCTTTAGATAGTGTCCATCGCAAGTTACCACCAGCGGTAGTCCAGTCTCCTTTGAAATCTCCATCAACTTATTGTTGATTTTCGTCTGCTCCGACCAGTGTGTTGGAGAATCTGGATGTCCATGGTCCTGCATCTCCAAATAAAACCGGTCTTTAAAAACTTCCGAATACCACTTCACTAGTTCCATCGTGCGCTTTTCGTCATCATTTCGAATCGCCATCGATATTTCCGAACCAGCACAGCCTGAACAACAAATTATTCCCTCGTTGTATTCTTCCATTACTCGATGATCGATGCGCGGCTTGTAATATTTCCCCTCTATCTCAGCAATCGTCATTAACCGACAAAGGTTCTCAAAACCTTTATCGTTCATCGCCAATAAAGTAATATGAAAGCGTTCTTTATCATAAGCCGGATCACGATCTTCCAATCGTCGTGCTGCCACATAGGCCTCAAGGCCCAAGATTGGTTTTATGCCCGCGTCAGTCGCAGTCTTATAGAGGTCAATTAAACCCGACATCGTGCCATGGTCGGTCACAGCCACTGCTTCCATGCCACTACTCTTCACAAAATCTATCAGCTCGTCCACTTTAGTCAAGCCATCAAGTAATGAATAGTGCGTATGATTATGCAAATGCACAAAATCACTCGGTTTCAGTTGTTCCTCCGTAGTCATACATTTATTCTACCATGAATAAAAGTGAATCGTACCTGAGCCTAAACCGAGAAAATATAGTATAATATGCATATGGTTAGTAGTGAGAGACCCGCCAATAGATATTGGAATAGCGACGGTGTCGAAAAAAGTCAGTGGGACAATCTAGATAAACACGAAGCCGAAAAGCGCCATGAGCTTACGGATGAACAGAAAAAGAAAATCGGCGGCAGGCTTCTCGATCTCATGATTAAAACTGAGCTAAGTTACGAAGAACAAAGTAAAATTCTTGATGCTCTAGAAAAAGTTTACGGCGTTAACGGAAATACTGAAGAAGCAGTCGAATCAAGTGTCGAATCGACCGAGAACGTAGAATCGGCCGAAAGCTCAGTTGAATCAAGTATCGAATCGACCGAGAACGTAGAATCGGCCGAAAGCTCAGTTGAATCAAGTGTCGAATCGACCGAGAGCACGGCCGAGTCGCATGAGGATCTTAAAGATTATGAGCCGATGACTTTAGCGAAGGCCGAGGCGACTGGCAATTCAACTATTGATATTGAAAGTGTCAAAGAAACGCTCAAAGGTAAACATGAAGACGTTGCTGACGTTGCTATTTCTATGTT
>JAGCSL010000098.1 GCA_017964115.1 Candidatus Saccharimonadota bacterium | reverse complement strand
TGGTCGAAGCCGTACGATTCGAGTTCTTCCGAGAGGTCGCAACCGGTCAGGTCGCAGCCTTCAAAATTACCGAATGTAGTTGCGCCATCATTGAATCTGGCGCCGCTTAAGTTTTTGCCGAAAACGGTTTGGGGATCGATGCGAATATTAGTTCCGCTCCAGTCGATGCCGGATACCTTGAGATTAGCCGTATCGAGAAGGGCGAAGTCGATGTAGTTGATGTAGGGGAGATACTTCGGATTAAGTTCACGATGGCCGTCGACTTCTATGATTAGTTCGCTTTCTGGTATGCCTATGCGGTGTTTTCCGGCGAAGATATGAATACCTTCTGCTTCGCTAGCTTCAATTTCTTCAGCGAGCTGCTTTACTTGTTTAAGCGCTTCGAGGAGTTTGACGGATTTTTCTTGAAGTTCGGCCTTTTTAGCCTCATCTGCTTGGCGCCTTTGTTCTAATTCGGTCTGACTCTGCTCGAGTTTTTCGGCTTCGGACGGTTCTGGCTCTGGATTTTCTTCATAGAAACGCCTAGGATTTGGTACAGTTCTGCCGATGAAGTTATTAAGATGAATGCCTGTGAGTTTATTTCTGGCGGCTACAAAAATCTGACGAAGTGGTGGTTGGGCGTAGCGATACTTTTCGCGGAGTTCTTCAAGGGCTTCGATTGGCATCTCGGGGCTGTCGATTTTTTCTACGAGAGCACGGGCAGCATTGGTGATAACGCTAATTTCTTTCCAGTCGGCGCGGCCGTACATTGTCTCCCAGCGCGTTTGCAGCTCTTCGAATGATTTCAGTGAAATGTCTAATGGGCTGTTTTCGTTTTGGAAGACGGCTGATATAAGATCGTAATCGTTGTTAGATATGGCCACCTTGTAGATGGCGCGTAGGGCGTCTGGGGTTTGGTTTTTGTTGCGGGCTGCGCTCGAACGTACAGTGCTAGATGGGTCTTCGGTAGCTAACTTAATAAGAATATCGATTGGGCAAAATTCACTTTCGGCGCCTTTTTGCCTAAAAGATGCGTCTGGACTATTGGCGCAGGCGATTGCTCGTTCGACAGCTTCGGCATTCCGTTTTTTGAGCTCTTGCTCCTTTTTTTCGCGCTTGCGCTTAGAGACTTCATCTTCAATTTTATATTCTCGGGTGGCACCAGTTTGGTGGAATATTTTGCGGGCAAGCTTGCGAACTTCTTTAGCTTTTTGATAACTATGAATGATGCCAATTCTAGAAAGAGTCTCACTGTCGGCAATATATTCGATAACGTCTACTGAAGTATCCTTGTTGTAGAGGATTTCTGTAAGTCTGGATAGGATTGCGTCAACGAAGTTATCAAATTGGTACTCATCGACTGATCTATACCTTGACATGTAAATATCCATAAGAATATCCATTGTGACATCAATAGGGCACTGTGGCGTCGTGGCGATGTCGACCATGTCTCGATATTTATAGCCGCCGTTATGCATTTTTTCCTCGGCAAGTTCCCTAAGCTCATCGCTATCAAGTTCGTCGACGCTTTTTTGGGCTTCGGTTTCCTCTAGTTTAGCGAGATCTATTTTGATTTGTTGGTCGACTATAGATTCGTGGGCAATTCTCTTTTTTGCGGTCTTGCGTGCTGATGTTTGAATTTTCTTCGCGCGCTTAGTGTGTGATGAGTAGTATGCGTCGATATATGATAAATCGGAACTTTTAGCGATAGTAATAAGGGTTTTTATTGGTGTGTCTGGGCTTTCAACAATTTGTTCAAGCCTATCAAAAATGGGTTCTAGCTTATCTACGATAATGTTACTTGAAATTTGTTCGCCTGGATTGTAGCCGATTTCGTAAAGAGAGTGAAGTAATTTGTTGACGAAATCAGATTGGGCTTCCTGCTCGTAACTAGTATTTAGTGATTCGTGGTTTGGCATGGTTTGTTGTTAATCTTTTTGATTAATCATAAGCATATTGTAGCATAAAGCCGCTCCCTTGGATTAGGGGGGCGGCATTAGGTGCGCGGAGTGATTGCGCATCAAAAGGTGTTATAATGGAAATATGAACAAAATCACATACTTAATAAGTATTGGTGTTTTGAGAGGTGGCCTTCGGGCCTAGTATTCTTGTGACTCTGAGAGCAAAAAGAGGGGGCATAACTTAAGCAGAAGGAGAAAATTATGGCAAAGATGGAAGATATTGTAAGTTTATGCAAACGTCGTGGCTTTATTTGGCAAGGTTCGGATGTTTATGGTGGTATGGCAGGAACTTGGGATTTTGGACCGCTTGGTGTTGCTTTGAAGAAAAAGATGATGGATGCATGGTGGAAGTATTGGGTCGAGGATCGCGACGATATGTACGGTATCGATGCGGCGATTATTATGAATCCGCGTACGTGGGTGGCCTCGGGCCACACGGCGACTTTCGCTGATCCGCTAGTAGAATGCGGCGCTTGTCACGGCCGATTCCGTGCAGACAAGATTGCAGATGGGATTTCCGAGAGCGTCACGACCGAAGAGTTTAAAGCTTTGAAGGTGAAGTGTCCAACCTGTGGCAAAGTCGAATGGGGCGATATTCGCAAGTTTAATATGATGTTTCAAACACATGTGGGACCAGTGGACGATGACGCTTCGATTGCATATTTGCGCCCAGAGACGGCACAGGGTATTTTTACGAACTACAAGAATGTAGTCGATACGATTTATCCGGATTTGCCATTTGGTTTGGCGCAGCAGGGTAAGGCTTTCCGCAATGAGATTTCGCCACGCGACTTTATTTTGCGTGATCGTGAGTGCTCGCAGATGGAGATTGAGTACTTCGTTGACCCAAAGACCTGGGAAGAGAACTTCGAAAAATTATTAAAGCAACAGCACGAGTTTTTGACTGATGTGATGGGATTAGAAGCGGAACGAATTCATGACTTGGAAGTCGAGGAGGCAGACCGCGCACATTATTCAAAGCGGACAGTGGATATCGAGTTCGATTATCCGAATGGCCGTGAGGAGTTAATGGGAATCGCCTACCGTACCGACTTCGATCTATCGAATATTCAGCGTGAAAGCGGCAAGAATATGGAATATATCGTGAAAGGTACAAGTGAACGCTTCGTTCCGCACGTAATCGAGCCGTCTATTGGCGTAGAGCGCTTGTTCTTGGCGATTTTGACATCTGCTTATAAGGAAGATGAAGTGAACGGCGAGAAGCGTACTCTTTTGAAGTTGCCAGAAGATTTGGCGCCATATCGTTTCTGTGTTTCGCCACTTTTGAAGAATAAGCCGGAACTAGTCGAGAAGGCAAAAGGCGTTTATGAAGCATTGCGCAAGAAATACGGGAATGTGACCTGGGACGATTCTGGCAATATCGGAAAACGTTATCGCAAGCAAGACGAGATTGGCACAC